>JAEDNZ010000039.1 GCA_016302215.1 Muribaculaceae bacterium | reverse complement strand
ATATCTGACCTTTGGCTCTTGGCGAAAATGAAAATAGCGTTAGATGAAACTAATGAGGCTATGCATGGCACCGATAGTGCTGATGACGATAGTGGCGCTGGCTGCCGGCACGTTGCCGTCGGCGGGTAGCTCGCGCCGTGCTTTAGTCATAGGCCTGGGTGTGCAGCTTGACAAGTCGTGGTCTAAAATAAATGGCGACAATGATGTGGAGCCGGTGGCGCTGATGCTACGCGCCGTCGGCTTTACCGACATCCGCCGGCTCTCCAACGAGCGAGCCACCAAAGCCGCCATTGTCAATGCTCTCAACACTCTGATAGCGCAGGCCGAGAAGGGCGACGTAGTCTATATCCACTTTTCAGGTCATGGCCAGCTCATGACTGATGTCAATGGCGATGAAGACGATGGATACGACGAGTCATGGATACCTTACGATGCTTATCGCAAGCCTTGCCCCGCCGACCGCGGCGAAAAGCATCTTTGCGATGACGAGCTGGCCGGGTATATGAGCCGCCTCCGCGACAAGGTGGGCAGCAACGGCACTATAGCCGTGGTGGTGGATGCTTGCCATAGCGGAGACTCCACACGCGATGCCGGCGCCGTGGCTGACTCATCGCTCGTGATACGCGGTGTTTATGACACCTTTGATATTGCAGTCCCCGCTCGAAAGGCTCGTGCCGCTAAGGCGCCGGAGCGTTGGATTACCCTCAGCGCGTGCAAGGACTATCAGCTCAATCAAGAATACCAAGGACATGGCAAGCTCACTCATATCTTGACATCGGACCGAGACGGATATCGTGGTAAGTCTGACACTGAGATACTGCGCCTTATCGATGAGGCGATGCAGTCGCGACGTTACAAAGGGCGCCTTGCTCAGTCGCCGATGCTTACCGGCGCCACCGGCAATGTCCTATCTATAATCTTCGGCAAATGATATTATTCAACTTCAAGCGTAAATCATACTCTGATGCCGAGATAGTGACCGGCCATCAACGCGGCGACCGCGATGTGCAGTGCTACTGGTACGGCAAGTGCCGCTCGCAGTTTGACAAGGGCACTTCGCGATACTCTCACATCAGCGATGACGACAAGGCCGACCTCTTTCAAGATGCATATATCCTGCTCCTCGAGAAGATGGAGACGCACCAGATGCGCCTCAGCACCGACGGCGCTGTCGTGGCCATAGGCCGCAATGGCGAGGCACTTGTCGCTGACCTCATCGGCTACTTTATGCGCATCGTCAAAAACAAATACCTTGAGTATCTGCGCTCTCACGCCGTGCAGGCTCACATCATCGAGGCTATAACGCCTGACCACGAAGGCCTCCTCGATGACATAGGTGCCGGCGACGATGCCGAGACGCGGCGCCTACGCCTTGTCAGCTACGCTTTGCGCTCCCTGCCTAAGAGCTGTGTCGAGATACTCACACTTTTCTATTATGAGAAAAAATCGCTCGACGAGATATTGGCGCTAAGGCCTGAAAATACCTCCTATGACGGCCTCAAAAGCCGAAAATCAAAATGTATGTCCAACCTCAAGACTCGCATTGCCGAGTCGTTTGATAAATTAGGTCTGTCATGAACAACCACACCACCAATCACCCCGCAGACTTGGCTGATGACCGCATTGACAACTATGTCCGGGGGCTAATGTCTGACTCCGAGCGCCGCAGCTTTGAGAGCGAGATGGAGCGTGACCCGGAGCTCGCCGCCGAGGTGCGCCGCACTCAGCAGATTACCGACCGTATCGCCTTCATGGCGCGCAAGAGAGCTGATATCGCGCTGTGGGAGGGCGAGCGTCGTGCCGCCGCGGCTATGCGACGCCGCCGACGCGTGTATGGCATCTCGGCCGCCGCAATGATAGCGGTGGTGGCCGGCATTGGCATCACTATGTTGATGCACAGATCGGCGGACATGACTGCACCCGCAATCAACGCCCCGGTATTCCGTGGCGCAGTGGCTGATGTTGACGATATAGCGCTGATGATTGAGGCTAATGACTATGCGGAGGCGTTGACGGCCATCGACTCCGCATTGGCTGATAGTGTCATATCCGACTCGCTGCCGCAAGAGCAAATTGACTATATGATGCAGCTGCAGGTTCAGCGCGCCTACGAGCTTAAGTGGCTGAAGATTAAGGCGCTATTGGCGCTCGGCCGCACCGATGAGGCCGTGGCTTTGCTGCGCTCTTACTCTGCTATGGAGGGCGACCATGCTCTGCAAGCCGACAGCCTCTTGCGCCAATATGTCCACTAATGCACCGAGGGATATATATCAATGAATGAAAGTTAGTAAGCTACAATGAAGAAGGTTCTGTTATTACTGTTATCGGTGGCGGCTGCTATCTTTGCCGCCCCGGCACAAAGCTTGGAGGAAATCATCAATGCCGCTAAGACTGAGGAGGCCGCCAAAAACTATAGCCGTGCTATATATCTGTATGGCGAGGTGCTCAATGCCGATGGCTCTGACGACGCTACTATCCACAATAAATATAGAGCTCACAGCCGCCTGCGCGGCATTTACCTCTTCAACACCCACGACTATCCCGAAGCCGCCAAGCATGGTCTCGCCACCATTGACTATCTTGAGTCGGATGCCGGGCGCGATGTCGATGATGCCAATTTCGCCTTAATGGTGGCGTATGTGTCTCAAGCGCTATGCTATTACTGCCTCGACGATTCTGCGGCCTTTGACCGCTATGCCGATATGGCGATGAAGCATCTTGACACTGTCAATTCGCCCGAGCAGGCATGCCGCGCCGCCGTGATGTCGGCGATGCTGTTTAGGCGTGCTTCGCGCCTCGACCTGACGCTCGAATACTACAAGCGTGCCGTCGAGCTTGGTCGCACTGCCAAGATAAGGCATGAGGAGGTACTCAGAAATCTTAATAATTACGCCAACACCTTCTACGCGCTCAACCGCTATGACGAGGCCTACGAGGCGTATAAGGAGCAGCAACGGCTCAGCCTCGAATACTACGGCCGAGACTCTAACGAATACCGATGGGCCACTTATGTCGTGGCTAATATCATGGCATACAAAGGCGACATTGCCGGCGGTTGCGCCACCTTACGAGAGGTAATCCACGAATATATCTCTAAGATGCGACAGCAGCTGCGCTCCATCCCTTCTGACATGCGCGAGGCATTGTTGGGCGAGATGATTACCATAGTGCAGAATATGACGCCTTTTGGTTATAGAGCCGGCTGTAACGATGACGACTTCACCCGCGATGCCTATGAAGGCCTCCTGCTCACAAAAGGGCTGTTGCTAGCTTCGGAGCGCAGCGCTCAGTCTATAATCACTGCCTATGGCTCTGCCGATGACATCGACCGCTATCACCGCATCGGCGACCTGCGCCGGCAGCTATCGCGCCTGGAGTCTGATACTGAGCGCAGTGTCGGCCAGGTGATGGCTCTCAGCGATACTATCCGCGCTCTCGACGCCGAGTTGGCGGCGGCGTGTACTCGCTACGGCGACATCTCCGCTTTTGCCGAGATTGGCTTTGACGATATACGCCGCTCGCTCCGTCCCGGTGAGGTGCTGCTTGACTTTGCCGACTATAAGCCCGATGGCAAGCCGCGCCGATATGTATGCTATGAGGTCAGAGCTGACAGGCTGTATCCTCATGTGCATCATATCTGCACCGGCGAGGCCATTGACTCGCTGCTCGCCCTGGAGCGCAACGTGCCGAGCAACATCTACAGCGGCGAGAGCGGCAACGCCTTGTCGCAACTGGTGGCAGAGCGCATCGCTGCCATCGCCGATAGCGCCGCAGCATCGGTGATTTACTATGTGCCTTCGGGCATTATTCATAAGCTGGCGCTCGACGCCATACCTTATGGCGATGCCACCTTGGGCGATAGATATCGCTGTCATCGTCTCTCTTCGGCGCGTGAGCTGACACTGCTCTCTGCTGACACCGCTATAACCTCTGCCACGCTCTACGGCGGCCTTGACTACGACAATGACGCCACGCGCGACCTCTGCGAGGCGCGTAAGCTACAGCCCTTGCGTCAGTCCCGCGCTGAGGTCGAGGATATTGCGCGCTGCATTGGCGCCGATGTGACACTCTCAGTTTACAAGGACGCCGACGGCACGGCGGCATCATTTGAGGCGCTTGACGGCCATGCGCCTGATGTGCTGCATTTCTCCACTCACGGCTTCTATTACTCGCCGGCCGATGCTGATAAGCCCGCTTCGCTAAAAGGCTTCAATGACGCCATGCACCTGTCGGGATTGGTGCTCTCCGGCGGCAATGTGGGCTGGCTGGGTATTCAGCCCGGCGAGGGCTTGCTCTCTGCCGCCGACATAGCGCGCTGTGACCTCCGCGGCATGCGTCTGGTGAGCCTGGCCTCGTGCTATTCGGGTGAGGGCGACGTCACTCCCGAGGGAATATACGGTCTGCAACGTGCCTTCAAGAAAGCCGGTGTCAGCCATATCATAGTGAGCCTATGGCAGGCCAGCGACGTGGCCACAAAGTGCTTTATGACTAACTTTTATGCCGACCTAATCACCGGCAGTAAAGACGTGAGCTCTGCCTTCGCCTTTGCGCGCAACTGTGTGCGCACAAAATATCCCGACCCATCTTACTGGGCCGGGTTTGTGCTTATTGATTGATACTCACGCTGCTGCGAATTCTTGCCGTAGCCCCGTCAGTCGAGCGTGGCGAGATACTTCTCGGCATCGAGGGCGGCGCGGCAGCCCATGCCCGCGGCTGAGATAGCCTGGCGATAGCGCGGGTCGGCGACATCGCCGGCGGCAAAGACGCCCGCCACGTTGGTTGCTGTGGTGCCGTTGTAGGTCACAATATAGCCCTGCTCATCTACGTTGATAGCCGGCGTGAACAGCTTGACATTGGGCTGATGACCGATAGCCAGGAAGAAGCCATCGATGGCGATGTCAAAGCGGTGCTCATCGGAGCTGCCGCGGTGGCTCACAAGGTGTGCGCCCTCCACATATTCGTCGCCGAAGAGCCCTTCGGTATTGGTGTTGAAGAGGATTTCTATCTTTTCATTCTGCTGCACACGCTGCTGCATCACCTGCGAGGCGCGCAGATAATCCTTGCGCACTATCAGATACACTTTCTTTGCCAGGCCGGCAAGGTACAGCGCTTCTTCGCACGCCGAGTCGCCGCCGCCGACAACGGCCACGGTGCGCCCGCGATAGAAGAAACCGTCGCACACGGCGCAGGCCGACACGCCCAGGCCCTGATAGCGCTGCTCATCGGCCAAGCCGAGATATTTGGCTGACGCGCCGGTGGCGATGATTATGGTGGCGGCGGTGATGGTGTCGCTGCCATTGACAGTGACGGCAAAGGGCTGAGAGCTGAAATCTACGGCGCTCACCAGTCCGGCGCGAACGTCGGCACCTACGCGCACGGCTTGGGCGCGCAGGTCGGCCATCAGCTGATTGCCGCTCACGCCTTCGGGGTATCCGGGGAAGTTCTCTACTTCTGACGTGGTGGTCAGTTGGCCGCCTGGCTGGGGCCCTTCAATCACGATGGGGCATAAGTTGGCGCGTGCAGCGTATATTGCAGCCGTGTATCCGGCGGGGCCGCTGCCTATGATAAGGCATTTGGTGTCAGTGGGTTGGCTCATGATGGTGATGATGTGTGAGTGGTGGATTATGGGTTTGTGATAGTTATCTGAGGTCGTTGACGCTCACGCCCGGATAGTCCTTCTGCCAGAAGCGAAATGCGTTGACTGACAGCGGCTTGCCGGTCTTGATGGAGCTGATGGTGATGGTGTTGTCGTGGCCTGACGTGGGGGTGATGGTGATAGCGGTCGGCAGCGATGTGCTGCTGTCAATGGTGATTATCGCCTTTTTGAAGTTGGCAGCCGCGGCTCCGGATTTCGGTGTCACTTCTATGTTCTCGCGCCCTTTTTTCGAGGGTAGAGCGCGCAGCGTGTATGACGCATCGAGGTTGTCAATCAGAGCCATAGGGTTGGTCTCGCGCACCTCGGCAGCCGTAGGCTCCGTGATGCTTACCTCGTTGGCCTTACGGTCAAGCGTCCATTGCGTGGTGCCGTCATACCATATTGCTATCTCGGAGTTGGCGATAGCAAAGCGCTTGCCCGAGATGGTCATCGCGCCACCGGCGGTGGCGCCGGTGGCTGTGGTGTATGTGTAGGTCACTGACCATGTGGGCGCAGAGTGTATCTTGTCAGCAGCGGCGCGCAGCGTCTGCGCCGGCGTCGATGCCGCCATCGTGATAGCCGTGGCGCAGGCCATAGCTGTGAGGGTGTGCTTTAGTAGTCGCATAGCTGGTGGTGATTACGAGTTGCGTAAAAAATCTTCAAGTTGGTCGGTGGTGAAGAGCACCTGACGGGGGCGGGCTCCGTCAGCCGGGCCTACGATGCCGGCGGCTTCAAGCTGGTCCATAATCTTGCCGGCCTTATTGTAGCCGATGGCAAAGCGGCGCTGCAGTGACGAGGTCGATGCCGTGGGGTTTTGAACCACAAAGCGGGCGCAGTCATCAAACAGCTCATCGCGCTGGCTCAAATCCACGCGTCCTATGCCGGTGGTGGCGCCGCCCGGGCAGTCACTCGCAGGCTCCGGCAGCAGATATGCCGTCTCAAAGCCTATCTGGTTGTCAATATGCTCGGCTATGGCCTCCACCTCGTCAGTGTCTATGAAGGCGCACTGCACGCGGTCGAGCTTGCTATTGTGCGAGAACAGCATATCGCCGCGACCTATCAGGCGGTTGGCGCCAGGGCCATCAAGGATAGTGCGGCTATCCACTGACGACGACACCTTGAAGGCGATGCGCCCGGGGAAGTTGTTCTTGATGACACCGGTGATGACATCGGTTGACGGGCGCTGGGTGGCGATTATCATGTGTATGCCCACGGCGCGGGCTTTGGCGGCGATGCGCGAGATATACATAAGCACGTCTTTGCCGGCCGTGGCTATCAAGTCGGCAAACTCATCTACCACCACCACTATATATGGCATAAAGTAATGCCCTTGCTCGGGGTTGAGCCGCCGCGCGGTAAATTTGGTGTTGTATTCCTCGATGGAGCGCACGCCGGCTTTCATAAGCAGCTCATATCGGCTGTCCATCAGCACGCACAGAGAGTTGAGCGTCGGCACCACGCGCGATGTGTCGGTGATGATAGCGTTGTCGGCATCGGGCAGCTTGGCCAGGTAGTGGTGTGAGAGCTTGCCGTAGAGGCTGAACTCTACCATCTTCGGGTCAACGAGCACAAATTTAAGCTCGGTAGGGTGCTTCTTGTATAGCAGCGATGCTATGATGCAGTTGAGACCCACCGATTTGCCTTGACCCGTGGCGCCGGCCACTAATAGGTGGGGCATCTTGGCAAGGTCGGCCACAAACACATCGTTGGAGACGGTCTTGCCCAGCGCCATCGGCAGTATCATGCGGCAGTCAGTGAATTTGGGCGAGGTGATGACTGACCTGAACGACACCGTCTGCGGCTCGCGGTTGGGCACCTCGATGCCTATCGACCCTTTGCCGGGAATGGGAGCTATGATGCGTATGCCCAGCGCCGCGAGGCTCATCTGTATGTCGTCCTCAAGACGCTTGATTTGGGCAATGCGCACACCCTCGGCAGGCACTATCTCGTAGAGCGTGACCGTGGGGCCTATCGTGGCCTCGATGCGCGAAATTTCGATGCCATAGCTCCGCAGCGAGTGGATAATCATATCTTTATTCTCCTGCTGCTCTTGCTCGTCAATCACGGCTGATACCTGGCGCTCTTTGAGGAGGTCGATGCCGGGGAACACATAGCGCGACAGCTCGGCGCGCGGGTCAAAGGGGGTGTCAAGTGCCCCGCTTGGTGTCGATACTGCGGGCTGTGTCTCTGACTCGCCGCTGTCGGCGTTGGTGATGATAAATTCCGGCTCTCCGCTCGCTGTAGCATCATCGGGATTGTCGCTGTCGCCATCCGAATCGTCGCCGGGAGTGTCGGGCAGGTCTGACAGCTCGCGCTGCTGCGACCGGCTGTCATGAGCCGATGGCATATCATCGGCGAGGCTGCTGTCGGCAGCTTCGGCTTCGGGCGTATCAACGCTGTCGGGGGAGTCGGCGGCGCTGTTTGCCGCTTCACCCTCGCCGGCATCAAAGGTGGCAAGGTCGGCGTGACGACGGCGCCGCCGCTCTTCTTGTGCCGCTTTGATTGATGCCGCTTTTGACGATGCCGTGCGCCAGGCTCTTACTATCTGATTTAGATACATAGCCACGAGGCTGCCTATGAGTATCAGCGTCACGGCGTAGGCCCCGAGGATATCAATGTAGCGCATCAGCCATTGGTTGACGTAGCGCCCGTGGTTGCCGCCCCAGTGGATCACGCTATCCACATTGTAGGTGAAGAGACCCAGCACTATGGATAAGGCTATGGTGGTAAATAGGCACTTGAATGTCAATGCCCAAAATCTGATTTTCACTATCTTGACAAGCGCCAGACCGAGTAGGCCGATGTAAATGACCAAGACGATGCCGGCAACGCCAAAGTTGTTGACAATCATGCTGTGTGACAACTTGGCTCCCGCGGGGCCGCCTATGTTTGATACGCCGCTGGGCTCCGATGCCACTTGCTCTATGGTGCGGTTGGCTATCTCTGATTGGTCGGCGCTGCCCGTCTTGAAATATGAGATAGTCATAGCTAATATGGTGCACGCTATCACTATCAGTGCCACACCTAAGGCGATATGTGTGCGCCGGTCGGTGAAGAAGTTGATAAAACGGCTCATCGGCGGCTCTCGCCGTGGTGCCTTGCGCCGCTGTGGAGCTTGTGCTTGTTGAGGACGCTGACGGCGCTCGCGCTGCTGTTGCTGCCGGCGAGCTTCGTCACGGCTGTCAGCGCTCTGTCGCGGACTGCGCTCTGACCGTGTCGTCTCTATTTCATCAATAGGAGTGAAATCGGATATGTCGTCTAAATTGAAATTATCCACTGGTGTAAATAAGGGGTGATGTCTTGGGGTTGTTATGGTGTGAGAGATAATGGCGATTTTTTCATTTGCGCGAGCCTATGGCGGCAAGCTCGGCAATGACGGCCTTGGGGTCGGGGGCGGCGAATACCGCGCTGCCGGCCACAACGGAGTCGGCGCCGGCGGCCGCCACAAGGGGCGCGGTGGAGGCATTGATGCCGCCATCTACTTGTATCAGCGCCGTGGACCCGCTGTTGTCGATGAGGGCGCGCAGTCGCCTCACCTTGGCCACGGTGCCCTCAATGAATTTTTGACCGCCGAAGCCGGGGTTGACACTCATCAGCAGCACCATATCCAGCTCGCCGATGATGTCTTCGAGGGTGCTCACCGGCGTTGACGGATTAAGCGTCACTGCCGCTTTCATGCCGGCGGCTTTGATGGCTTGTATCGTGCGGTGAAGGTGCACGCATGACTCCTGATGCACGTTCATAATAGCAGCGCCGCAGTCGCGCACCTGCGAGATATAGTTCTGTGGATTGACTATCATCAGGTGCACATCCAGCGGCTTCGTGGATATTTTGCTTATGGCTTTGATTACCGGGAAGCCGAAGGATATGTTGGGCACGAATACGCCGTCCATGACATCGCAGTGCATCCACGAGGCGGCGGAGGCATTGACCATTTCTACATCGTGGCCCAAGCGGGCAAAATCGGCGGAGAGCAGTGAGGGGCTTACTATCATAGCTTATGTGCGGTGAGGGTGGGGTGATGGGTATATCTGAGTCGTTAATGTGCGGCTGTTACTTTTTCTTGCGGAAGGCATTGTAGAGGATAAATATCACCACTACGGCCACCACAGCCAAGATGGCATAGCTGATGAGCGAGTTGTAGCGCTCCACGGCATCGTAAAGCTCGTCAAGGCTGACTTGTGTGCTCAGCCACCAGCCCAGAGCTACTAACACGCAATTCCATATCAGAGCGCCAAGACCCGTGAATATCACAAACTTGCCTATGTGCATCCGTGCCAGTCCCGCCGGGATGGATATCAGCTGGCGCACGGCCGGTATCAAGCGACCGATAAAGGTGCTCACTGACCCGTGGCGGTCAAAGTAGGTCTCGGCATGCTCCACTTTGGCCCTGTCTATCAGGCAGGCATGGCCAATGCGCGAATCGGCAAAGCGATACACCAACGGACGCCCTATCCACAGCGACAGGTAGTAGTTGATGATTGCGCCGCAGATGGCGCCGGCGGTGGCCACGCCGATGATGCCGGCAAGGTGCATATCGCCCTTGGCGCACGCCAAGTATGCGGCCGGGGGTACTACCACCTCCGACGGGAAGGGTATGAATGAACTCTCCACTACCATCAGCGCAAAGACCAGCAGATATCCGGCGTTGGCCACGAAATAGTCAAATATCGCTGAAGCGTCAATGATGGCGAGGCTTATAAAGGCATCTGTCATAATGTAGAGGGGTGGGGTGAGTATGTTCGTTATATATCGTTATCTATTTATGTGCAAAGGTACAAAATTCGGCGATAAAATGCTAATCCCAAACGCCTCTTACAATATTTTTTTAGATAATTGCACACACTGTTGCATACACATATATAAATAGTGCCGGCCACCCTCGCTGCTATGCGTGAGAGTGGCCGGTATGCGGTGTATTGATATTACGCTGACAGCCGTAAGGTTTATTTGGCATCAGGCGCTGCCCAGAAGACATTGTCATCGCAGGTGGACTTGTGGCGGCCATAGCCCTCGGGGTGGAAGCCGCAGGGCGTGAGGATGATATAGTCATCGCCGGCTGCTATGCGCTCATCAATGCAATTCTTGTCTTCCGAGCCATAGCCGTTGTAGCTGATGGCCACTATGCAATACAGGTTCTTGGTCATATATTGGTCGAGATACCACTCTTTGTAGGTCTTGCCATCGTAGTGGTTGGCTTCTTCGTTGAGCACGAGGGGCTTGCCTTCGATGATGCGTTGTCGCACTTCGCGCTGGCCCAGCAGCTCGCCGTTCTCATCGCTGACCCATGCGTTAAACGAGGGGTCCATCCATATCCAGCGTCCCAGTTGACTTGACCATACTGAGTTGATGACGTGGCAATCGTCTATCATCACCTTGGGGTAGCAGGTGATATAGCGCGACGGGATACCCATTGACAGCAGACATTCGTTGAGCAGGATAGCCATGCCGCGGCAGTTCAGCTCGCCCTTGCCGCCGCCGCAGGCCTCTACCATAGCAAGCGCGTTGCGCTCACAGTCGAGGGGGCGGCTGCCGTTGTGGCGTATATAGTTGTGGACAAAGGTGGTGAGGCGCTTGATTTTTGACAGCTCATCGCCGCCGGCGCATACACTATCGAGGTTCAAGACTTTTCGGAGCTCGGCAAGGCGGGCATCGCCACCGGTGACGTAGGTGAATTTGGGCAGTGAGGCGGCGGCGCTGTCGGCGGCGTATGGTGCCGATTGTTTCAGTACATAGTTGTAGTCAAGCTCGTGCAGCTTATCGGCGATGGCTGCAAAGCGGCTGTCGCTGCGTATCGGGTCAAGGTCGTGGTCCACGAGCATGTGAGCATAATTGTTCCACCCTTTGACGTAGGCGTTGTACAGTGACAGCAGCGCCGCATCGGTCTGGCCGTTGAGCGATTGGTAGCAGGCCAAATCATAGTAGCAGTCGCCCCACAGGTCATCGTTGTAGCGCACCAGGCTGTCAGGCAGCTGCGTCAGCTCCACCATCATTGCCTCGGCGTGGCGCAGCGCGGCGGCGTTGTCTCTGCGTGAGGCTGCTTCGCGCATGGCCTCCATTTGCGTTTGAACGCGGCTGAAGGGGTTATCTTCCGGCGTTTGGGCATTGCTCGTATAGATTGATGCCAATACAGCTATTACGGCGATTAAATTTTTTTTCATGACTTTGTGTGATGTTTTGTTGGTGATAGTTTGTGGTATTTTTTGATTGTTATCACCAATAAGACGATGATTAAGGTCAAAATGTGACGGCGTATCACCGGTAATTAACTAATTTTATACTTCGGCAGCCGCCTTATGCTTCTATCGTGGCGAGCAGCACCGATGCCGTGCCGCTAAGCACTGCCTTGCCCATAATGGCCGGGATAAGAGCCGTGGTGCCTTGACTGAGGCTCACCTCTGAGCCCTCTGTGCTGATGACCACGGTGCCGCTGACACACATCACCACCATAAACGAGTCGAACGACAACTCCCGGCTCTCCCGGTCAAGGCTCTGGTGCGACACCGTGAAGTAGGGACATCTCACCAGTATGCCTTCACCGCTGACATCTTGCTTACAGTCGCCGGCGCGATAGTCGATGGCGTCTTTGGCAAGGTCGGTATGCAATTCGCGCGGGTTGCCATAGGCATCACGCCGGTCGTAGTCATAGATGCGATAGGTGATGTCGCTCGCTTGCTGTATCTCCACTAACAGGTTGCCGGCACCGATGGCGTGGATGCACCCGGGCGGCAGAAAATACACATCGCCCACGCGCGAGGTGTGCTCTACCACCACGTCCATCATGGTGTTGTCTGCCACGCGCCGCTCATATTCCTCGGGGGTGATGTCAGCGCTAAGGCCGGCATATATTTTGGCTTCGGGCGTGGCTGACACCACATACCACATCTCGGCCTTGCCCATCGAGTCGTGACGCCGACGTGCTATCGCCTCATCAGGGTGCACCTGCACTGACAATTTGTCGTGTGCATCTATTATCTTGACAAGCAAGGGGAAAGTGGCGCCAAAGCGCTCATACACCGCCGTACCCAATATCTCACGTGGGCTGTCTTTGAGCAAGTCGGTAAGCGTGCGCCCGCGGAGCGCTCCGCGAGCCACCACTGACTCTTTGCCCGGCATGCCCGACAGCTCCCAGCTCTCCCCTATATTGCGCAGACGAGTGGCTATGCCTTTGTACTTGGCAATGCCATTGCCGCCCCATATCACAGTCTTGAGATAGGGCTCAAACACAAGCGGTGAGAAGTGTGGTGTTGCCATTGTGTCAGTGTCGCGGCTGCAAAGTTACAAAAAAATTTCATCTCAGCATCGCCCTCGCCCCTATTTCTTCATTTTATCC
>JAEDNZ010000219.1 GCA_016302215.1 Muribaculaceae bacterium | reverse complement strand
TTCTACTATATAGTAAATCTAACCACCACAGAGTTGATTTTAAAAGACAAGTCAGACTCTGACATGATAACATATAAGCGAGTATAAAATCATCGTTGAATGATAGTAGCGTGATGAGGGCGTAAGCAGCGCTACAGCGCTTCGCCCCTCATGCGGCCTATGCGCACGGCAGCCCCAATCCCCCGGGCTGCCGTGCTTGCGTCTCATACAAATCCGGGGGGCTAATGTCGATTATAAAACGCAGTGCGGCAAATAACAAATTGCTGCAGTGTCGGGGTTACGAAGATTTTTTGTAACTTTGCAGCTACAACACCCTCTATCAATATTATCACGGCGTGAACAAATCAGGAAATACTACTACTAAGGGCAAGCTGCTGTCGTCGGCGCTGAAGTATGTGGTGCCGCTGGCGGTGAGTGTGGGTCTGTGTTACCTGCTCTTCACCGGTGTGGATTTCGGGCGTATGCTCGACATCATAGCGCGCGAGTGCCGTTTTGGCTGGATAGCGCTGGCGCTGGCTATCAGTGTGCTGTCGCATGTGTTTCGCGCTATGCGGTGGCGCATACAGCTGCGGGCGCTGGGTATCGCGGTGCCGCTGCGGGCGTTGGTGCTGAGCATCTTCGGCACGTATGCCGTCAATCTGGTGTTTCCTCGCTTGGGCGAGGTGTGGCGCACGGGATATATCGCGCAGCGTCAGCGGGCATCGTTCACCGAGGTCTTCGGGTCAATGGTTGCCGAGCGTTTGTGCGACACGCTCACAGTGCTGGTGCTCACCGTGGCGGCGTTTTTGCTGGCGCGCGCTCAGCTGGTGGCTTATCTGTCGCAAAACAGTGAGCTGTATGCTACGGTGATGTCGTGGGTGGCGTCGCCGTGGCTGTGGTGCGGCGTGGCGGCTGTGGTAGCTGCGGCGTGGTGGTTTTTGAGCCACCGCAGCGCCAATGGCGTGGTGCTTAAGGTGCAGGGCTTGGCGCGCAGCTTATGGCATGGCTTTGCCGTGATAGCTACGATGCCGGGCAAGGGCCGCTGGCTGGTGCTCACGGTGGCCATCTGGGGCTGCTATTTCACGCAGCTCTTTGTGGCTTTTTACGCTTTTGATTTCACGGCGGCCGTGGTGTCGGATTATGGCATCGTGGCTGTGTTAGTGGCTTTTGTGCTGTCGAGCATCTCGATGGGGGTGCCCTCGAATGGCGGCATCGGTCCCTGGCAGTGGGCTATCATCTTCGCGCTGGGGATATACGGCCTGGAGAGCACCTCGGCGGGTGCATTTGCCAACCTGGTGCTGGGCACGCAGACACTGCTGCTGATAGTGCTGGGCATCATCACCTTTGTGGCAATCGCCATAGAGAAGCGCTCGGCGGCTGACAATACTAAGTAAATCAAATACATCATCATCATATCTCATAAAACAATATCAGATTAATGTCAAAAGTAATCATCATCGGTTGTGGCGGCGTCGGCACCGTCGTTGCCCACAAGTGTGCTCAAAACCCCGATGTATTCACTGAAATAGTGATAGCATCGCGCACCAAGAGCAAATGCGATGCCGTGGCCAAGGCTATCGGCGCCCCCAATATCACCACTGACACCGTCGATGCCGACTCAGTGGAGCAGCTCTGCGAGCTGTTTCGCCGCCATCAGCCTCAGCTCGTAATCAATGTGGCTCTGCCCTATCAGGACCTCACCATCATGGATGCCTGCCTGGAGTGTGGCGTCAACTATCTCGACACTGCCAACTATGAGCCCAAGGATGTGGCTCACTTTGAGTATTCATGGCAGTGGGCCTACCGCGAGCGCTTTGAGAAGGCAGGCCTCACGGCTATCCTTGGCTGCGGTTTTGACCCCGGCGTGTCGGGCGTCTTCACCGCCTATGCCGCCAAGCACCATTTCAGCGAGATGCACTATCTCGACATCGTAGATTGCAACGCCGGCGATCACGGCAAGGCTTTCGCCACCAACTTCAATCCCGAAATCAACATACGCGAAATCACCCAGAACGGCCGCTACTGGCGCGATGGCCAATGGATCACCACCAAGCCGCTGGAGGTGCACACACCCCTGACGTACCCCAACATTGGCCCTCGCGAGTCTTATCTGCTCTATCATGAGGAGCTGGAGTCGCTGGTCATCAACTATCCCACGATACGCCGCGCGCGTTTCTGGATGACCTTCGGCCAGGAGTATCTCACCCATCTGCGCGTAATCCAGGACATCGGCATGGCTCGCATTGACGAGGTGGAGTACAATGGCATGAAGATAGTGCCCCTGCAGTTCCTCAAGGCCGTGCTCCCCAATCCGCAGGACCTCGGCAGCAACTACCATGGCGAGACCTCGATAGGCTGCCGCATCTCGGGCCTCGACAAGGAAGGCAAACCGCTGACCTACTATATCTATAACAACTGCTCACACGAGGCCGCCTACCGCGAGACGGGCATGCAAGCCGTGAGCTACACCACGGGCGTGCCCGCGATGGCCGGCGCCATGATGCTCCTTACGGGCAAGTGGCTCAAGCCCGGTGTGCACAATGT
>JAEDNZ010000038.1 GCA_016302215.1 Muribaculaceae bacterium | reverse complement strand
GTGCAGCTCGATGATGCCGCTACATATAACACCCCCTCGGGCGAGAAGGAGAAGGGCGCCGTATATTGCCGCGGCAATATGACTTTCACCGGCAGCGGTTCTTTGACAGTCACTGCCAATAAGAAGAGCGCACTCGTGGCCGAGGGCGATGTCACTCTCGCCGGCCCGGCAGTGAGCGTGGTTGTCACCGCCGACACCGGCAAGGGCATCAGCGCCGCCGGCAATGTTACCATCAGCAGCGGCAGCTTCACCGCCACATGCTCCGGCAATGTCGAGGTCGCTGATGGCGACACCTCATACTGCACGGCCATCAAGGCTGATGGCGACTTTATGATGGATGGCGGCCGACTGTCAGTGAGCCACAGCGGCATCGCCGGCAAAGGCGTGTCAGCCGATGGAAATATCACGTTTAAGTCTCCGGCGGTGGTCAACATTAGTGTCAGCGGCAACGGCGGCACATACACCAACGCCGACGGCGTGGCTGATGCTTATAGCTCTACGTGCATCACCGGCGATGTGGATATTACCCTGGCCGGCGGCTCCTTCACGCTAAGCTCGAGCGGCACGGCCGGCAAGTGTGTCAAGGCCGATGGCGCTATTTACATAGGCGAGAGCGCTGATGCCGGGCCTGAGATTACGGCAAAGACCACGGGCGCTCGCATCCTCGTGTCGGGCAGCACATCGCAAGGCGGAGGCCGCCCCGGCGCCGGAGGCCCCGGCGGCGCATCTGCCGACTATTCAAACCCGAAGGTGATAGCCGCCGAGTTGGCGCTAACCGTCAATGGCGGTACTCTGCATCTGTCATCGACACAAGATGGCGGCGAGGGCCTGGAGAGTAAGACCACACTCACCATCAATGGCGGCGATATCGACATACACACCGTTGATGACTGCATCAATGCCGCCTCGCATATACAAATCAACGGCGGCCGCACCGCCTGCATCGCCACGGGCAACGACGCTGTCGATTCTAACGGCACCATCACCATCGCCGACGGCACGCTCGTGGCCTGCGGCTCCACAAGCCCCGAGGGCGGCATCGACTGCGACCAAAATAAGTTTGCCATCACCGGCGGCCTTGTGATAGGCCTCGGCGGCTCTAACTCTTCGCCCACATCCTCGGCGTGCACCCAGCATGTGGTGAGCCTGTCAGCCTCAAGCCTGACGTCATCGTCGGTGCTGACACTGACTGACAGCGATGGCAATCCGCTGCTGTCATTTGCCTGCCCGGCCTCTTACGGCACGCGGGCGGCGATGTTGCTCTCTTCGCCTGACTTTGTGAGTGGCGCTTCATTCCGCATCTACAAGAGCGGCACTATCACCGGTGGCGACACCTTTGCCGATATCCTCACTACCGGGTCGTCGGAGTATGTGCCCGGCACGCAGATGTCTTCATTCACCATAAGCACTGCCATGACGCAGTCAGTCAACTGAACCGAATAGTATGCAAATTCCAACAATCAACCCCTCCGGCCGGTGGCATCGCTTCATAGCGATGTCGCTGCCGGTGCTTATGCTGATGGCCGCCGCTATCGGCGCGAGTGCGCAGCAAGCCCTTGGATATAAGGCTGATGTAGAGTCGCCGCGCGTGCACACTGACGGCAGTGTGACCTTCGCGCTATCTATGCCCGGCGCCGCATCGGTGGTCGTGGAGGGCGACTTTGCCGGCGCGCCGCTGACCATGCTTAAGGCTGACAGCGTGTGGGTGGCCACAACAACTCCCCTTGCCCCCGAGCTCTACTGCTATAGATATGTGATAGATGGTGGCGCTCGCATCGTGGACCCCTCCACGCCTTATGTGATGCGCGACATAGCCTCGCTCCAGAGCTATTTCATAGTAGGTGGCGGGCCTGACGGCCTTTATGCCGTAAACGATGTGGCGCATGGGGCGGTGGCCTGTCAGTGGTATCACTCTGCCTCGGCAGGCAAGTCGCGCCGTGTCACTATATATACGCCGGCCGGATATGACGCTGCCGCCAATGCCCGGCGGTGCTACCCAGTGCTGTATCTGCTGCACGGCATGGGCGGCGATGAGATGGCATGGTCTGAGCTTGGGCGCGCCACACAGATACTCGACAATCTGATAGCGCGCGGCGAGGCCGAGCCTATGATAGTGGTGATGCCTAATGGCAATGCACGCGAGACGGCAGCGCCGGGCAGCACGCCCGAGGGCTTGTATCAGCCTGCCGGAGAGCGCTCAAAGGCCGACCGTGACAGCTTCGAGCTATCGTTTGGCGAGATAATGGAGTATGTAGAAAGCCATTACCGCACCTACACTGACAAGAGCCACCGTGCGATAGCCGGCCTGTCAATGGGCGGCGGGCAAGCATGGCGTATATCCATGCTTATGCCGCAGACGTTTGATTATGTGGGGCTATTCAGCGCCGCCGAGCGGTGGGATGGCACCGAGATTGACAAGTCGTGGAGTTATGAATCCATCGGGCGCGAGCTGCAGGCCCAATTTGCCACCCCTCCGGCACTGTATTGGATAGCCATAGGCCGCGATGATTTCCTCTATGACGACAACGCGCGCTACCGCCGGCTGCTCGATAGCTGCGGATATAAATATGAGTATTACGAGTCAGATGGCGGCCATATATGGCGCAACTGGCGTCGCTATCTGACCCTAATGGCGAAAAGATTATTCAAATAACTGACAGAATAGATATGGTAAAACACATTGTAACGTTTAAGCTCACCGGCAGCGCCGATGAGCGCAGAGAAGTGGCACAGCGATTCAAGTCAGCATTGATGGCATTGCCTCAGACCATCGAGGTGCTTAAATCCATAGAGGTGGGAATAAATGAAAATCCGGCCGAGAGCTGGGACGTGGTGCTCACTGCCATAGTGCCCACCATGGCCGATGTGGCTACCTATGCATGCCATCCCGCTCACGTAGCTGCCGCCGGCTTGCTCGCCGGACATAAGGCTGACCGCGCTTGTGTCGATTACGAGGTGGCTGACTGAGTAGCTGATAATCACCATATTGGGCTAAATCCCGATGACTCTGTGAGCATATCATTGACACAGCCGCCGAGTGTGTCGTGAGCCGTAGTGTCCAGCTTGAGGATAGGACTGTCAGATGTCAATGGCAGGCCGTTGAGGTCAATATAAAAATCGCTGAGGCTGTCGGCAAAGCGCATATAGTAGCGCGATGTAGAGGCATCGGCAATGCTGCGCCACTGCGTTGACGACAGATGCGGCTTGCCCTCCACGGTGTAGCCCCACGGCACTGACAGCGTGCCCATTATGGCAGATAGCGATGCCAGTGCATCGCTGTGGCCTACGTTGTGGGGCACGTGCCCTATGAAGTATGAGCCTCGCACAAATCTGTCGGCGCTGCGCACTGTCCCCGGCAGCATATTCTCTCCGCCTACATCGCCCCAGTAGGCGTCAATAGCCTGCATATCACTATATATAGGATTGTTGGTGAGCACGGTGTGCTGCTTGCCGCGCCGGGTGGTAAGCCGTCCGCCCACATATTCCATGATGAGGGTGTCGCCGCCGGCATCGGTCAGCGCCCAGTGGAGTAGGGTGGTGGTGCCTCCGTCAAAGTCGCTGCCGGCAATGGCAAAATCATTATCGTCAAGCCAAGCCTCTACCTCCGCTACCGTGGCAAAGTTGTCAAGAAAGTAGCTCACGATCATCGACAGCGACATCACCGGAGTGTCAGCACCGGCGGTGTCTGCCACAGTGCGATATTGAGTGACGTTGCAGAATAGGCCGTTCATCACCAGCCCCGCCTCGTTGAGCCCCTCGGTGACGCCGCCGTCATAGCTCACCGCCACCACGCTGCCGTAGCGCGCACGCCATTGCAGGCGCGGTCCTCGGGGCATACTCTCCTTCGATACTCCGCGTGGATACACGTACAAGTTTGTAGGGATGGGTGTGCGCCAATCCAGGGTGCGCCCTACCATTACGATGCGTGCGGAGTCGGTAATCATCACCACCCTTGAGCACGCCATGCTCTTGTCGGCTGCTGCCAGCGTCAATGCTCCGGCCAGCGCTATTGCTATTAGTCGCATAGTGAAGATAAAGGTTATCGGGTAATTATAGTGTTGGTATTTATATAACGATGGCTGCACCATGATTGTTCGCTCACGCGAGCCTATGGGCCATCGCCTCGCCGCTTCTCGACTTTTCCCATCTTTTTTTGTATATTCACTAAAAATAATTTGATTTTTGTGTAATTTTTTTGAGTAAAACGCGTCTAATATAAAAACCCGAAAGTAAAATCACATACTTTTTATATAAAATCAATGAATATACTGCAAGTAGAAAACGTCAGCAAGTCGTTCACCAACCATCGAGCGCTTGACAATGTGTCGCTGGCGGTGCCCCAAGGCAAGGTCTATGGCTTGCTGGGTCCCAATGGCGCCGGCAAGACCACATTGATACGCATCATCAATCATATCACCGCCCCCGACACCGGACGCGTGATTTTTGACGGACATCAGCTCACCGCCGAAGATGTGGTGCACATGGGATATCTGCCCGAGGAGCGTGGCCTATATAAGAAGATGAAAGTGGGCGAGCAGGCCCTCTTCTTTGCACGGCTTAAAGGCTTGTCGCGCGCCGATGCCACGGTGCGCCTCAAAGAGTGGTTTGAGCGGCTTGAGATATCTTCGTGGTGGGACAAGAAAATCGAGGAGCTGTCAAAGGGTATGGCCCAGAAGGTGCAGTTTATCATCACCGTGCTGCATAACCCGAGGCTGCTCATTTTTGACGAGCCATTCTCGGGATTTGACCCCATCAACGCCAATGTGCTCAAACGCGAAATACTGAAATTGCGCGATGCCGGAGCCACCGTCATATTCTCGACCCACAATATGGGCAGCGTGGAGGAGCTGTGCGACGAAATCACGCTCATCAACAAGAGCCACAATATACTGTCAGGCCCGGTGCACACGCTGCGTCAGCAATTCTCTGACAATAACTACGAATTTGTCATTGCCTCTGACCCGGCGGCGCTGACGACAGCGCTCGAGCCTTTGGTCAAAGACGTGGTGAGCACCGTCACCGAGCGCGACGGCTCGGCCAAAGTGTCGGTGCATCTGCGCCATGCCGATGACCTGCGCGATGTTATCTCCGCCGCAAATGCAGCATCGCTGCTGCAATCATTCAGGCAAGTTTTGCCTTCAATGGACGATATCTTTATCCGCACCGTTGAGGCCTCTAATGCCGTCGCCGATGTGCCCCCGGTGTATATCCCGGATAATCAATCCTCTCACACTAACGCTAACTGACAGATATGAACTCACCATTATCCATCATCATAGGACGCGAATATTTCTCGCGCGTCAAACGTAAAAGCTTCATCATCTCCACCATCCTCATGCCGCTCTTTATGATAGCCATGATGGTGGTGCCCGTGGCTGTGGCGATGCTCTCCACGCCTGACTCTATGAATATTGCCGTCGTTGACCAATCGGGTGTCGTGGCGCCGGCGCTGCGCAATGAGGGCGAGATGTCTTTTGTCAACAATCCGCAGCTCACAATCGCCGAAGCCAAGGCCGATGAGACCTACGATGGCGTGCTTGTCATCGGCAACGATATAGTGCAAAACCCCGCGGCTGTCACCCTTTACACTCGCGGCGCTTCATCGATGCTCAGCGAGTCGGTAATCACCTCACAGCTCAACAAGATAATACAAGACATACGCCTCGAGGCATACAACATCCCCGAGCTGCCTAAGATTATGCAAGATGTGCAGGTAGATGTGTCTATGACCACATTCCGCCTTGATGAGGACCAAGAGACCGAGACATCATCGGTGACCTCGTATGCCATAGGCATGATAATGTCGCTGATGCTATATATGTTCATCATGCTTTACGGCCAGATGGTTATGACCTCAATCATTGAGGAGAAAAACAACCGAGTGCTCGAAATCGTGGTGTCGTCAGTCAAGCCGTTGGCTTTGATGATGGGCAAGATTTGCGGCATAGGCCTCGTGGCTCTGACTCAGATATTAATATGGGCAGGCCTGCTCATCGCCGCCTCGGCATGGATTATCCCCGGCATTGCCGCCGGCTCTATGAGCGCCGACGCCGAGGTGGCCGGACTGGTGGCGCAGTTAGGCAACACGGCCTATGTGGCATCAATCTTTGCTTATATCGTGGCATTCCTCGTGGGCGGTTACCTCTTCTACTCGGCGATATATGCGGCGATAGGCTCGGCTGTGGACAATGTGCAAGATGCCTCGCAGCTGCAGACCATAGCTATCGTGCCAATTATTTTGGCGATGGTGCTGTCAATGTCAGTGATTAGCGACCCCAACTCGCAGATGGCCTTTTGGGCATCGATAATACCCTTCACCTCGCCGGTGGTGATGATGGCGCGTATCCCATTCGGTATCCCCGGCTGGGAAATCGCTCTGTCGCTGGTGCTCCTTTATGCATCATTCTTCGGCATGATTTGGTTCTCTGCCAAGGTGTATAGGGTAGGTATCTTTATGTATGGCAAGAAGCCTACCTTGGGCGAGCTCGTGCGCTGGGCAAGATACAAATAATCCCGGCATGATAGCTCTCTCTCGCTTCTGCTCCTATAATCGCTAAATAGTGCTAAAAATAGTGCGATGCGTTAGGCTATCTCGCAAATAATTGCTACCTTTGCACGAATATAGCATCATATATCGGTAAATAAAGAGACATGAGACAACTAAAAATCACCAAATCTATTACAAATCGCGAGAGTCAGTCGCTCGACAAGTATCTGCAAGAGATAGGCCGCGAAGAGCTTATCTCGGTAGAGGAAGAAGTGGAGCTTGCGGCGCGTATCCGCGAAGGTGACGAACGTGCGCTCGGCAAATTGGTACGTGCTAATTTGCGCTTCGTGGTGTCGGTAGCTAAGCAATATCAAAATCAAGGCTTATCGCTGCCCGACCTTATCGACGAAGGCAACCTCGGCTTAATCAAGGCCGCCAAGAAATTTGACGAGACACGCGGTTTCAAATTCATCTCTTATGCCGTGTGGTGGATACGCCAATCTATTCTTCAAGCTCTCGCCGAGCAATCGCGCATTGTGCGCTTGCCTCTCAACCAGGTAGGCTCGCTCAACAAAATCAGCAAGGCCCTGTCAAAGTTTGAGCAGGAGAACGAGCGCCGACCCTCGCCCGAGGAGATGGCTGATGCTCTCGGTGTCCCCGTTGAGAAAATCGCTGACACCCTCAAAGTCTCGGGCCGTTCTATTTCGGTAGATGCTCCCTTTGTTGAGGGTGAGGACAACAGCTTGCTCGATGTGCTCACCAACGACGACTCGCCTATGGCCGACGCTACCCTCAATCAAGAGTCGTTGTCCAACGAGGTGGATCGCGCCCTGCGTCAGCTCCATGAGCGTGAGCGCGAAATCCTCAAGATGTTCTTCGGTATCGGCTGTCAGGAAATGACGCTCGAGGAGATAGGCGCCAAATTTGACCTCACTCGTGAGCGCGTGCGCCAAATCAAGGAGAAAGCTATACGCCGTCTCAAAGGCCAGCGCAGCAGATTGCTGAAATCTTATCTTGGCTAACTCCGCCTGAAGGCATAAGGCTTTATTCTCAGTATTGATTGACAATCATTTGCGAGGCTGCATATCATGCGATATGCGGCCTCGCTTGGCTTTGATAGCCTCCGGTCGGCAATTATTTTTTTGATGTTGACAAAAAAATATGTATCTTTACGACAATTATAAAAATCAACGCCTGCCATGTCAATAATCAACAGAGTGTATCGCTTTTATGCTGATGGCTTCAGGTCTATGACCGTAGGGCGAGGTCTGTGGCTGCTGATATTGATTAAGTTGGTGCTGTTTTTTGCGGTGATGAAGCTCTTCTTCTTCCCCGATGTGCTCAAGAGCAATTATTCCTCTGATGCCGAGCGCGCCGAGGCCGTCAGGCAGTCGTTAACTAAATGATAATACTAACAATCTAATATCCAATAAACTGCAATGAATGAATTAATCGGTGTCGTCGATTGGTCAAGGGCGCTGTTCGCCCTCACGGCGATGTATCATTGGCTCTTTGTGCCGCTGACTATCGGTCTGTCGGTGATAGTAGCCATTATGGAGAGTATTTATTTGCGCACCCACGATGACAAGTGGCTCGCCGCTACCAAGTTTTGGATGACGCTGTTCGGTATCAACTTTGCCTGCGGTGTCGCCACCGGCATTATCCTCGAATTTGAGTTCGGCACCAACTGGTCCAATTACAGCTGGTTTGTGGGCGATATTTTCGGCGCTCCTTTGGCTATTGAGGGCATCGTGGCGTTCTTTATGGAAGCCACTTTCGTGGCCGTGATGTTCTTCGGCTGGAAGAAGGTGAGTCCCCGCTTCCACCTCGCCTCTACATGGCTCACCGCGGCCGGCGTCTCTATCTCGGCTTTATGGATTCTTGTGGCCAACGCGTGGATGCAAAACCCCGTGGGTATGGAGTTTGACCCCGACCAGATGCGCAATGTGATGAGCGACTTCGGCGCCGTAGCCTTCAATGGCGTGGCTATGAATAAATTTTTCCATGCCGTGTTCAGCGGTTGGGCTTTGGCAGCCGTATTTGTGGCCGGCGTCAGCTGCTGGATGCTGTGGCGTCGCAGCCATGTCGAGATTATGCGGCGCTCGCTGAGAATAGCCGCGTGGTTTGGTATGGTGGGCATGGTGCTCACGATGTGGACCGGCGACGGCTCAGCCGTGCAGGTGTCGCGCGTGCAGCCCATGAAGCTCGCCGCCATGGAGGGCCTATATGACGGCAGCTGTGGACAGAGCCTCGTGGCCTTTGGCGTTCTCAACACCGACAAGCTCCCCGGCGATGATGCTCCGGCTATATACGGCGAGATTTCTATCCCTTACGGCCTCTCGTTACTCGCCAACCACGATGTTGACTCTTTCGTGCCCGGCATCAACGACCTCTTGCAAGGCCTCGTGGCTGACGAGCACGGCAACAAAGTAAAGAAGAACCTGTCCTATGCCGAGCGCATCGAGCTGGGCCGCCTCGCCCAGCAGGCGCTCCGCGAATATGGCGAGGCCAAGGCCGCCGGCAACGATAGCCTTGCTGCCGACGCCAAGGCGCGCTTTATGGCCAACTATCCCCACTTCGGCTTCGGTTACCTCGACAATGCCGAGCAGGCAGTGCCACCCGTGGCGCTTACATTCTACGCTTTCCGCGTGATGGTGATGGCAGGCGGCTATCTCCTGGCGCTCTTTGCCTTACTGCTGTTTGTGTCATATAGTAAGCCGCAGTGGCTCTCAAAGCGCTGGCTGCTGCTGGGCGGCATAGTGTCGGTGCCCATAGTGTGGATATGCTCGCAGGCCGGATGGATAGTGGCCGAGGTAGGGCGTCAGCCATGGGTCATTCAAGACCTGTTGCCCACCACGGCGGCGATATCCGACATTCAGAGCGGCTCGGTGGCCACCACCTTTGTGCTCTTTGCTATAATCTTCACTATGCTGCTTGCTGCCGAGGTGTCGATTATGCTGCGTTATATCCACAAATCATCAAAATCAGAGTTGGCTTAGGCTCACGCTTTACGTCACTCGTATAAAAGCATACTACAATGACAGACTTAGAATTATTACAAGCATACTGGTGGCTCATCATCTCCGTGCTCGGAGCCGCCTTGGTCTTTATGCTCTTTGTGCAAGGAGGGCAGACGATGCTCTACTGTCGTCACGATGTGAGCGAGCGCCAGATTATGGTCAATGCGCTGGGGCGCAAATGGGAGCTTACCTTCACCACGCTCGTGGTCTTCGGCGGCGCCTTCTTCGCCTCATTCCCCCTGTTCTATTCCACCAGCTTTGGCGGTGCCTACTGGCTGTGGATGGCTATACTGGTGAGCTTTGTGCTGCAAGCCGTCAGCTACGAGTTCCGCCGCAAGAGCGGTAATCTCTACGGCACTGCCACATACGATATCTTCCTCGCCATCAATGGCTTCTTCGGCTGTGTCCTCTTAGGCGTGGCTGTGGGCACACTCTTCTTCGGCGGCGAGTTTAGTGTCAGCAAGGCCAATATCGTGGCCGGCGGCGCGCTCTCGCCCGTGATATCGCAGTGGGCGCCCTCTCATGGCCTCGAGGCCATAGCCTCATGGCGTTGCCTGCTCTTGGGCGTGGCTATCTTCTTCTTGGCTCGCACTCAGGCCGCGATGTATTTTGTCAACGCCGTGCGCGGAGGCTCTGCCTTTGATGCAGCTATGCGCCGCCGTGTGCTGGTCAGCGGTGCCATTTTTGCCGTGCTCTTCGTGGCATTTGTGGTGGTGCTGCTCACCGCTTCGGGTGCTCGGGCCATTGACCTCCACACCTTCGTAGAGGAGCCGAATATCTATCTCCACAACTTTATGTCGATGTGGCCGCTCGCTCTCATCTTCATCATTGGTGTAGCTTTGGTGCTCTCGGCTATCATAGGCACGGCTTTCTCCAAGGCATGGCGCCAAGGTATCTGGCTCAGCGGTGTAGGCACCGTGCTCGTCGTTGTGGCCCTCTTGCTCGTTGCCGGATACGCTGACACGGCTTATCTGCGCTCCGCCACCGATATGGCCTCGTCGCTGACTATCGCCAACAGCTCGTCATCGCTGTTCACGCTAAAGGTGATGTCGTGGGTGTCAATCCTCGTGCCATTTGTCTTGGCCTACATTGCCTATGTATGGCGTAAGATGAACGCAACGCCTCTCACCGCCGATGAGCTTAAAGACGAACATCATCAGTATTAATCATATCAAATCATAGTGACTGAGTCATCTGACACTTTTAGCACCATAGCCGGGCCATCTGAGGGCATCTATCGTGAGAAGATGAGCCGTTTTCTTGCGTTTGCCTTCCCCGTGGCCTCGGCTGTGGAGGCTAAGGGTTACATTGCGCAATTTCAGAAGAAATATTATGATGCCCGGCATGTATGCTGGGCATATATGATAGGCGCGGCGCGCTCGGAGTATCAAAGCAATGACAATGGCGAGCCGTCAGGCACCGCCGGAAAGCCAATACTCGGGCAAATCAACTCGTTGGGGCTGACTAATGTGGTGGTAATCGTGGTGCGTTATTTCGGCGGCATCAAGCTCGGCACCTCCGGCCTCATTGTGGCCTACCGTGAGGCGGCACGCCTGGCTCTTACGGCAGCTACTATCATAGAGTGTCACGAGACGGCCGACATTGCCTTTACCTTCCCTTACCTGGCAATGAACGATGTGATGCGCCTCACCAAGGACGATGAGCTGCAGGTCATTGAGCGCATCTTTGACAACTCATGCTCGATGACGGTGCGCATACGTCGCGACCACGCATCGGTGCTGCGCAGCGCCCTCGCTGACATTGACGGAGTGACGCTCCTAAGCCCCGAATGACTAAGACCTTAACGCCATGGATATAAACGTGTCATATATGCGCCGCGCCCTCGCCCTCGCCCGTATGGGCATGGGCGCAACTTCGCCCAATCCGATGGTGGGCGCCGTCATCGTTGATGACCGCTCCGGCCTTATCGTAGGCGAGGGCTGGCATCGCCGATGCGGGCAGGGGCATGCCGAGGTCAACGCCGTGGCGTCAGTGCGCTGCCGCGAGGCCTTGTCGCGCTCCACTATGTATGTCACTCTGGAGCCTTGCTCTCACTACGGCAAGACGCCGCCTTGCGCTCGGTTGATTATCGAATGTGGGATACCGCGAGTGGTGGTAGCGGCCATGGACCCATTCAAAGAGGTGGCAGGCCGTGGCATCGCCATGCTGCGCGATGCCGGCATCGAAGTGGTCACCGGTGTTCTCGCCGACGAGAGCCGTCGCCTCAATGCCCGCTTTATGACAGCGCATGAGCGGCAGCGTCCTTTTGTCACGCTCAAGTGGGCACAGTCAGCTGATGGCTATCTCGACTGCCATCGCACCGGCAATATGCAGCCGGCACGCTTCTCCACGCCGCTCACGTCGGTGCTGATGCACCGCCTGCGCTCGCTCTATGATGCCATACTCGTGGGCTCGCAGACGGTGTTGGCCGATAATCCGCGCCTTGATGCGCGGCTGTGGCCCGCGGCGCTCTCCGTGCCTCGGCCGGTGGTGCTTGACGCTCGCCACCGCATCGATGGCAGCTACAATATCATGCAGCGCAATCCCATTATCATTGACACCAAGGTGACTGTCGCCGAGCTGCTCGCCTCGCTCTACAGCGACCACGGCATCACCTCGCTGCTGGTGGAGGGCGGAGCCTGCACTTTGCAGCAATTTATTGACGCGCAGCTATGGGATGTGGCGCGTGCAGAGACCTCGCCGGCAGCGCTCGCCCACAGCGGCGCAATAAAAGCGCCCTCGCTGTCTGCGAGAGCGCCATATAGTGTGGAGGTCATCGATGGCAATGCCATCAGCCTTTATTCCAATAATCCGCTTGTAGGAGTTTAGTAGCGCACCTTAGTGGCCTTGCCGTCGGCTACCTTGATATATACGTTGCCCGGCTTCGGCGATGCTATGCGTGCGCCTTGCAGGTTGTAGTATGCCGCAGGTGTCTCGCCGGCGGTGAGCTCGATGTCGTTGACGGCGGAGAACGGTGTCTCAGCGTGGAAGGTGATCACGCCATCGGTCTCCTTGATGTCGGTGATTGTGACACTGAGGTCTTTGCCCGCCCACGACTCCAAGCTGGGAGTGGTACCGTAGCCAAGGGTGGTCTTTTTCTTGCTGCCCGGGAAGGGGTATTGCAGCAGTATTGTGGCTGACTGGCTATAGGCATAGCCGCCGGCTTCTATGAGATCCACATATTGATGGCTCGCTTTATTATTGACCCTATTTTGCTCAAATACCGACTTCACATAGTCAATATGCCACACGAGCATACCATGGCTGGGGATGTATTTGTCCCATGTGCCGGTGATTTTCTGACGGTTTTCAAGGAGGAAGAATTCGGTGTCCTTCTCGGTGGGAATGAGGTAGCAGGTGTTGGACGACTGAATCTCCTCGAGGGTGACATCCATGGTGTGGTCAATGACGATGGGGTCAATCCACCCGAATGCATTGCGCTCGTAGGCGCTGTAAGCCGGCGG
>JAEDNZ010000218.1 GCA_016302215.1 Muribaculaceae bacterium | reverse complement strand
GCTTTGACACTGACCGTCCGCTGCCCATGTTGCCGGGGCGTGAGATGGTGGTGGCGTTGTTGCCACTGTCGCCCGTCTTGACGCCCGTGGAGCGGCCGGAGGTGCTGTTGCCGATGGGACGGAAAGTGGTGCGTCCGCCCGTCAGCGATTGTCGCCGCGAGATTGTCGAGGAGGCGCTGCCTGATGATACTCGTCCGCGACCCATGTTGCCTGGGCGCTGCACGCCGCTGACGGCGCTCGCTGTGTGGCTGCCGCTGTTGTGCGAGGGACGATAGCCGCCGCTATGGTGGCTGCCGCCGGGTGCGGGCTGCCAGTGACCGTAGTCGTGGTGGTGATGCCCGGGATAGTAGCCGTGGTGACACCAGTCCCAGCCGGGATAGTATCCCCAGCCCCATGACCAGTAGGGGTCATAGCCCCAGCTGATTGACCAATAGGGGTCCCAGCCCCACGTGGTAAATCCCCAGTAGTAGGGATTGTAATAGAGCGAGCTGCGGTAGCTCCAGGGCGTATAGTAATAGGGCGAATAGAAGGGGTTAGCCTCTATGACATACACGTTGATATTAGTGGCGGGCTGCTCGGCATAGTAATAATCCATCAGCGCATCATCGCCTGAGCCTTCCACGATGTCGGGGTTGTGAAAACGCTCTATGCGACGTGTGCTCGCAAACGAGTCTTCGCTGTCGTTGCCGCTATCCACTATCGTGTCGGCTACGAGAAACTGCCCGCGGCGGTTGTAGGTATCCACGTCAATCTCCAGCGGCGACACGGCGCCCGCGGTATAGCTGTCAGAAGAGGGGAAGCTGCCCACCTCATTGTCTATGTAGTATGCGCCGTCAGCCACGGTGCTCCCCGGCTGATAGGCGCTTATCGTATGTTGCTGCACCGGTTGAGAAGCCTTAGCTTCTGACTTGGAGGGGTTGTAGTAGATGTCGTCCTCGTAGTCGTCCTGTGCCTGCGCAGTCATAGACCACGTCATAGCGCTCAGCGCTATTGCCACGGCGGTGAAACTATACTTCTTCATAATCATCATCTTTAAATTGGTTATACTACTGTATTTAATGATATGACACTTTAGCCGGCGATAAGTTTAATCCACGTGCTTAAAACTCATATCGAGGCCTTTGACCGAGTGTGTCAGTGCGCCCACCGAGATGAAGTCCACGCCGGCCTCGCCGTAGGCGCGCAGTGTCTCGAGGGTGATGCCGCCTGACGACTCTATCTCCACATCGGCGTTGTGGCTGCGTATCAGCTGCACGGCCTCGGCGGTGCGTGCCGGCGTGAAGTTGTCGAGCATGATGCGGTCAACGCCGGCATCCAGCGCCTGGAGTATCTCGGCGGTGTTGCGCGTCTCCACCTCGATGCGCAGGTCCTTGCCGTTGGCCTTGCACCACTGCTTGGCTGCCGCAACTGAGTTGGCGATACCTCCGGCAAAGTCGTTGTGATTGTCCTTGATGAGTATCATATCATACAGGCCCATGCGGTGGTTGGCGCCGCCGCCTATTTTGATAGCCATCTTCTCGAGCACGCGCAGGCCCGGTGTCGTCTTGCGTGTGTCGAGCACCTTGGTCTTCAGCCCCGCCAGCTCCTGCTGGTAGCGTGCCGTCACCGTGGCGATGCCGCTCATGCGCTGCATGATGTTGAGCATCACACGCTCAGTCTGCAGCAGCGACCTCACCTTGCCGTCAACGACAAAGGCCACATCGCCGGGCTTGACATGCGAGCCATCGCCGATGCTCACGCTCATTTGCATCGTGGGGTCAAATTTCTCAAACACCCGGCGCGCTATCTCCACACCCGCCAGGATACCTTCTTCTTTGACGATAAGCGCCTGGCGACCGGTGGCCTCGGCAGGGATGGTTGACAGGGTGGTGGCATCGCCGTCGCCTATGTCTTCGGCAAAAGCCAGTGTCAGCAGGTCGTCGATGAGTTGGTCTTGTGTCTTCATTTTTTTCTTGTGTGTTATATCTTTGTTGTTTATAATCAGTGGATTAGTCGTGGTGATAGCTCTCGCCTTTGATGATGGTCATAGCCCGATAAATCTGCTCCACCACAAACGGGCGTATCAGCTCGTGAGGAAATGTCATCTTCGACAGCGATATCATGGCATTGGCACGCTCGCGGGTAGGCCCGTCAAAGCCAAATGGCCCGCCGATGGCAAAGACTAAGTTCTTGGGCAGTGTCACCGCCTTTGACTCTATGAAGGAGGCAAATTCTCGCGAGGTGAGCTCGCGCCCGTGCTCGTCAAAGAGCACTAAGAAATCACCGCCCTCTACCTTGTCAATGATGCTCTCGGTGCGCCCGCGCCGCACACTGTCTGACACCGTCACGATTTCAAATGGTATATAATGAGGCAGACGCATAGCATACATCGCCGTGAGTCCTCTCACTGCGTTGTCGCGCGTCTCGCCTACTACTATCAGTTTTATCTTCATCGTCGGGTGTCACTTTGGTTTTAACTGCAAAGATAGTCATTTAGCGCAAATTATCGTGCGCCGCCTTTGACAAAAAAAGCTAAAACGGCACATCTCT
>JAEDNZ010000037.1 GCA_016302215.1 Muribaculaceae bacterium | reverse complement strand
GCGCAATGTTTTGCGCCCTCGCCCACCCTGCCGCCCGCCAATTCAGCAGGGATACTCACCCTTGGCATCGCAAGTCGCCGAATTACAACAATAAAGGTCACAAGCAGAAATTAAGATGCATAGAGATTATGTTTTTGTTGTACTTATCTTCGCTAAGTTGCTCTTTCTTCTCGTCAAGCCATATGTCAAAACGGGTATCGCTTTTTTCAAATCGATCAATGTCGAAGTTGTCTATCAACACTTCGGGGAGGATTGCTCTGAGTAGTTGGTCTGGTTTCATTTTGCAAAGATAACACTATACTCTGACATCTTCCCTCCGCCCACCGAAAAAATCCGCTGACCCCACTTTTGTAGCTGGCCCCATTTTCGTGGGGCTGGGACAAAGCAAAGGAGCGAAGTCTGATTGACTTCGCTCCTTGCTTTGGCGTTGTAGCGAATCAGGGAATCGAACCCTGGTCTCCACCGTGAGAGGGTGGCGTGCTAGGCCACTACACTAAATCGCCATCGGTTTACACTGCAAAGGTACGCATTATTTTTTATTCTGCAAATTTTTTTGCTACTTTTTTTCAAAAAAATTGCATCACCTGTTTTCATCGGTTGAAGCATTTTTCTCATCGCACATCTTAAACGTCTGATTTACAGAGATTAAGCCAAGCGCAGCTATATACTCGGCTATTTCGCGGCGTGATGACGCGACATCAGACGCTTATATACCACCAGCTGCACGGCACCTCTGACAAAGAGGTAGAGGTTAAAGGCAAGCCACAGCGTGTTGTTGGCATCAGCCATCGGCGCCAGGGCGAGCACCGCAAAGAATACCGCCATCGCCGCCGCCATAGACCCCAGCATGGCACGCGTGAGTGTTAGCCCCACGAAGATGCCATCAAAGATAAATGCGGCTACGCCCGCCACGGGCACCAGCGCCGCCCATGCCAGGTACTGCGCCGCCATATCTCTGACCGCAGCCTCTGATGTCAGCATCGCCAAGATATGGTCTCCGACCGATATATACACTGCGGTGAAGGCCAGCGCCAGGGCGGCGCCCCACCCCGCCAGCGCCCGCACCGTGGCGCGCAGCGACGCCATATCGCCGGCGCCATAATGGCGACCGCCAAGCGCCTCGGCCGAGAAGGCAAAGCCGTCGATGAAGAATGAAAACAGCATGAAGAGTTGCAACAACAAGGCATTGGCGCCAAGCACCACCGTGCCCTGCCCTGCCCCGGTGTGAGTAAACCATAATGTCACTGCCACGAGGCATAGGGTGCGCATAAAGATATCGGCGTTGACTCTGAGGAGACGGCTAAGGCCGGCAGTGAGGCTATCGGCGCCCCGGATTGCGGCCACAGGGCTTATGCCATACTTGCGATGCAGCGCCACGCAGCCCACGCCCACGCCTATGTATTGCGACGCGAGTGTGCCCAGCGCCACGCCCTCTATCTTCATATTCAGGCCGAAGACAAAAGTCAGGCTCAGCACAATGTTGCTGACATTGGTGATGACGGCCATCCACATGGGCGTGCGCGAGTCCTGCATGCCCAGAAACCAACCGCTCAAGGCGTAGGAGGCAAGCATCGCCGGCGCCCCGGCCAGCACTATCTCGAAATAGCGGCGGGCGGACACAGCCGTGGCGGCATCGGCATCAATAAGCCATAGCCCCACGTCAGCTATATTTCGGCGGCACAGTATCAGTGCCAACCCCACGCCTATGGCTATCATAAGCGACTGGGCCAGCACCGTGCGCTGCGCCCGGCTCGACTGTGCTCCATAGGCCTGGGCGGTGAGGCCGCCGGTGCCCATACGCAGGAAATTGAAAATCCAGTAGAGCGTGTTGACCAAGGTGCCGCCCACGGCTATCGCGGCCAGCTCCGAGGCGCCAACGTGGCCGACTATCGCCACATCGACCAGCCCCAGCAGGGGAGTGGTGATGTTTGACACGATAGCCGGCCACGCTAAGGCCAGTATGTCTCTGTTGATGCTACCCATTGATGGGTTTCTTATCAGCCGGTAATCAATGCTTCTTGCCTCGCACCGATGCCAGATACAGATATGCTATGATACCCGCATAAGCCACGATGCCGAGCACCTGGGGCACAAATTCGCCGCCATTGGTGGGCACGCTCTTGCCACACATGATGGTGACGGCAGCAAACACGCCGAAGAGGGCACCGCCTGCGATGAGGCCCGACGAGATGAGTGTGCCGCGCTCGTTGCGAGCCTTGCACACCTCTTTATCTTTAGAGCTGCGGTTGACAAACCATGATATGAGACCGCCCACGAGCATCGGGGTGTTGAGATGCAGCGGCAGGAACATACCCAGGCAGAAGGCCAGGGCGGGCACGCCGAGCCAATTGAGCAGCAGCGCCAGCACGGCGCCCACAATATACAGTATCCAGGGCGTCTCGCCGCCGGTCATCATCGGCTCAATGACCTTGGCCATGGCATTGGCCTGAGGGGCATCGAGAGCGTTGTCGCCGGTGAAGCCATACACATTGTTGAGCATCAGTATCACGGCACCCACGGTAGCGGCAGACAGCAGTGTGCCCACAAACTTCCATGTCTCTTGCTTCTTAGGCGTAGAGCCCAGCCAATAGCCTATCTTGAGGTCGGTGACAAAACCGCCGGCCATAGATAGCGCGGTGCACACCACGCCTCCGAGAACCATTGAAGCCACGATGCCCGAAGCGCCGTTGAGACCTATGGCCACAAATACGCCCGAAGCCACGATAAGCGTCATCAACGTCATACCGCTGACGGGGTTGCTACCCACGATAGCTATGGCATTAGCAGCCACGGTGGTAAACAGAAACGCTATCAGCGTTACTACCACCCACGCCACAAGGGCTTGCCACAGATTGTGAATCACACCGAAATAGAAGAAGAGCAGCACTGCAATCAGCGCAAGGAAGATGAAGTATGCCACATACTTCATGGCTATATCCTTCTGCCAGCGCACCTCGGCCGTCTTAGCAGCCGAGCCCTTCATCTCGCGAGCGGCGAGCCCCACGGCCTGGCCTATGATGCCACTGCTCTTGACGATGCCAATAATGCCGGCCATAGCGATTCCGCCGATGCCTATCATACGTGCATATTCGCGGAAAATGTCGCCCGGCGCCATAGCGGCAATCTCAGGCGCGCCATAGGCACCTAAGAGCGGTATTATCACCCACCACACAAATATCGAGCCGGCAAAGATGACAAAGGCATATTTCAGGCCCACGATGTAGCCCAAGCCGAGCACCGCAGCGCTGGTGTTGCACGAGAACACAAACTTAAACTTCGCTGCCAGCGCCTGCCCCCAGGTGTAAGCTGTGGTGGTGATGCTGTCAGTCCACACGCCGAAGGTGGCCACTACATAGTCGTAGATACCGCCTATGAGCGATGCCACCACCAGCAGCTTGGCTTGGCCGCCACTGCTCTTAGACGATGAGGCATTACCGCTGACGAGCACCTGAGTGGTGGCCGTAGCCTCGGGGAAGGGGTATTTGCCGTGCATATCCTTGACAAAATACTTGCGGAAGGGTATGAAGAACAGTATGCCGAGCACACCGCCAAAGAGCGAGCTGAGGAATATCTGCAAGAAATTGACGGTGATTTCAGGGTGTGTGGATTGCAGGATATAAAGCGCCGGCAGGGTGAAAATGGCTCCGGCCACTATCACGCCTGAGCATGCGCCTATTGATTGTATGATGACGTTCTGGCCCAGGGCATCTTTCTTCTTCAAAGCGCCGGAGAGGCCCACGGCGATGATAGCGATGGGAATAGCCGCCTCAAATACCTGCCCCACTTTGAGGCCCAGGTATGCCGCAGCGGCACTGAATATCACAGCCAAAAGCAGGCCCATCGTCACCGAGTAAGGCGTCACTTCAGCATAATCGCGCCGGGGGTGCATCACCGGTCGGTAAGTCTCGCCGGGGGCGAGTTCGGTGAACGCGTTGTCAGGGAGCGCGATGGGGTCAACATCGTCGGCCGGCACCGCCTCCGGACGGCCCTGTGCCTTGGTAAGTTGCTCTTTCATGTCAATTATTTCTTAGGAATTTTCAGTTTTTGTCCTTGTTTGATGTTGTCGCCTTTGATGCTGTTGGCTTTCTTGATGTCATCAACGGTGACTCCATATTTCTTGGCTATTTTGAAGAGGTTCTCGCCTTTCTTCACAGCGTGAGTGGTGGTTTTGGCTTTTTTCTTCTCGGCGTTTTTCTCTTTCTTGGCTTGCTGCTTGGATGTCTTTTCTTTCTGAGCCTGCTCAGCCTTGGCTTTAGCCTTGTCTTCAGCCGACTTCATAGCCTCGGCCACGGCGCGATTTTCGTCAGAGACAGCGGCTACGGTGTCGGTAGCCACGGTATCAGTATCAGCGTCAATATCAACTGCAGCGGGCGTATCCGGCATCGGTGCATCAGCCACCGGCGGCTCAGTAGCCACGGCAGTGGTGTCAGGCGTCTCAATGAAGCGGCGCTGGTAGGTGTTAATCTTGAGTTTCTGGCCTCGTTTCACCTTCTTGCCTATCTTATTGGCCTTGCGTATTGATGACTGCGACACGCCATACTTCTTGGCAATCTTAGCCAGCGTCTCGCCGCGCTTTACGGTGTGCCACTTGACTATCAGCTCCTCCACATACTCGCCGTTGCGGCCGGACACAGAGCCGGCCACGGCAGGCTCCACCACCTCGCGCCGGGCATAAAGGTCGGCATTGTGGTTTACGATAGAGTCTTCATTGACCACATAGGCGTAGGCCTGCAGCGATGGCAGCACAAGGGGATAAGGCTTGATGTCGCCGGGTATGAAGTCGGCACGATACTGCGGGTTGAGCACTCGCAGCTCGTCCATCGGTATGTTCATCACATCGGAAATCTGCTGGAAGTGCACGCGGCGCGACACATGCACCGAGTCCACCGCGATAGGCTTGCGGGCGAGAGCGGGCGAGATGCGATGCTCGGCATAATATGTCATGGCGTAGTTGACGGCTACGAAGGCGGGGAAATAGCCCTGCGTCTCTCGCGGCAGATAGGGATACACGCTCCAGAAATCTTTTTTCTCGGGGTCACCGGCGCGGCGTATAGCCTTATTGACATTGCCCGGGCCGCAGTTATAAGCTGCGATGGCGAGCGACCAATCGTTGTAGATGCCGTAGAGCTTCTTTAGGTAGCAGGCCGCAGCCTCTGATGAGGCATACGGGTCACGGCGCTGGTCAATGAGCGAATTTATCTCGAGGCCCTCGCCCGTTGCCGTTGCCGGCATAAACTGCCACAAGCCGGTGGCGCCGGCACGCGACACTGCGGCCGGATTGAGAGCCGACTCTACTATCGGCAGGTATTTAAGCTCCCATGGCAGGCCATGGCGGTCCAGCGCCTCCTCAAAGATAGGCATATAATAAAGACTCAGGCCCAACATATTCTCCACGAGCTGACGATGCTTGCCCGTGTATGCCTCGATATATTTCTTGACGACGGAGTTAAACGGCATCTCAATAATGGTGGGCATGGCCTGCAGACGCTCTATTATGACCTCGTCGGAGACAGCCACATCAGGCACGGCATCGGCTTTGGTGTCAATCACGGCATAATTCTTCAGATACCAGTCTTCTTGCATCAGCTTGGTATCGGCTTCGAATGACTCTGGCATGACGATAGGCTGGGTGTGGAGCGTGTCCTGCATCGCCAGCACCGACATTGCCGGCGCCGCCCACACGGCGACACCGCCTGCCATAGTCATGCAAAGTGATAATATCAAGTCTTTACGTTTCATTATTGAGGAGTATATATTTAGATATGTGTGTGTAAGTTGCGCTTACTGATTGTTGGTTACTAAAAATTCAAGGCCCAGCATAACCCCACCGAGGGCTTGACGCCACGGCCGTCCTGCATCAGAGCCGGCGTGACATCCATCGACAGGTTGGGCGATATATCGAAATGCGACAGCGAGGCATCGACATAAGCATCGACCATAGCCAGCAAATACACACCCACCATACAGATGATACACAAATCGCGGTTGCGTCGGAAATAGTTCTTGCGCGACTTGAGCAGGTTGGTGAGCCATGTGCGGTCAAGGTCAGACTCGCTGGTGGTGGGTGGGAAGAAGTTCATATAGGAGTTTGACGTGGGGTCATTATCCATAATGTCGCTGTATGCGCGCGTATAATCCTTGAGCATACTATTGTTCCACGACGTGGCGTATGCCAAGCCCAGATAGCCGCCCACGATGATGGGCAGCTTCCAGTAACGCCGGTTGTAAATCTGCCCCAAGCCGGGGAACAGCGCCGACATCCACACGGCACGCGTGGGGTCAGGGTTAAACTCCACCTCTCGCTCCTGCCATACGTCATAGTCATCATACTTGCCTATAGGAGCGCGGCGAGCAAGCTTCTCGCGCGCCGCTGCAAGAGCCTCCGTCATCACCGAGTCAACCTCTGCCACCGAGATAGTGTCGGAGCCGCCTTGGCGCAAAGCATCGGCAATAGCCACCACCTGGTCTTTTGACTCTACCTCGGGGAGCGACTCTATCACCTCAATGGCCTCGGCTACTGACACGGTATCGGCAGCCACAGAGTCAGGCACCTCAGCCACGACTGTCGCTGCAGGCTTATGGCCACGGCGTGTGGGCTTGCGCTGAGCTGATGCCGACAGCGCCGCCATAGCCGCCATAATTAATACGGCGAGCACTACTTTGATGGCTGATGTGCTATATAGTGATTTCAAATCGGGTGGCAGGTGAGTGTTGGTAAGTGGGATAACTGCTATTGCGGCTGTAGATTATTGCATCTTGATGGTGTCGAAGATATTGATGAGGCGCTCAAGCTCATCATCGCTGCTGAAGGGGAAAGTGATCTTGCCCTTGCCGCTGCTGTCGCAAGTGAATTTCACATCAGTGTGAAACGTTGCCGACAGATGCTTTTTGAGCAAGTCAAAATCGCTTGAGGCATATCGCGACTTGGCAGGCTTAGCGGGCTTTGACGGAGGCATCTCCCCCTTCTCATAAGCCTTGGCAAGCTCCTCTACGCGGCGCACTGATAGGCCGTGCTTGAGGATTTCATTGTATAGCTTTAGCTGCAGCGAGGGGTCACTGATTGATAGCAGCGCTCTGGCATGCCCCATATCCACACGCTTGTCGCGCAGGCCGAGCTGCACCTCGGCGGGCAGCTTGAGTAGGCGCAGGAAGTTAGCCACGGTGGCGCGTTTCTTGCCTATGCGCTCGCTGAGGCGCTCCTGCGTGAGGTTGTATTGGTCAATGAGCTTACGGAACGTGAGGGCAATCTCAATGGCGTTGAGGTCCTCGCGCTGAATGTTCTCGATGAGCGCCATCTCAGTAAGCTCGGCATCGTTGGCGGTGCGGATATAAGCGGGCACCGATGCCAGGCCGGCACGCAGAGCCGCGCGGTAACGGCGCTCTCCGGCAATAATCTGGTAAGAGTTAGGCCCGGTCTTGCGCAGCGACAGGGGCTGAATGATGCCCAGCTCGCGTATTGAGGTGGCAAGCTCATCTAAGGCCTCCTCGTCAAAAGAGCGGCGCGGCTGGTCAGGGTTGGGCGTGATTTGGTCGAGAGCTATATCATTGATAGCCGATGAGCCGGGGGCGGGCACATCGTCCATAGGTATCAGCGAGTCAAGGCCTCGGCCCAAAGCATTGCGTTTTATAGCCATTGTGTTGGAGTGTATATTGCTTGAAATGATTTATGATGGTAATGTAATATAGTGACAAAAGAAGCCGGCCGGCGTCTTAGCGGCGATGCTTGGAGATAATCTCCTTGGCCAGGAGGAGGTGGCTCGTGGCACCGCGGCTGTCGGGGTCATAGAGGATTACGGGCAGGCCGTGGCTGGGCGCCTCGCTCAGGCGCACATTGCGCGGTATCACCGTGTTGAACACCATATCGCCGAAATGGCTCTTCAGCTCCTCATAGATTTGATTGGCGAGGCGCAGCTGTGCATTGTACATCGTCAGCAGGAAGCCCTCAATCTCGAGGTTGGCGTTAAGGCGCGATTTGATGATGCGTATAGTGTTGAGGAGCTTGCTGATGCCCTCAAGGGCGAAATACTCGGCCTGCACGGGGATAATCACGGAGTCGGCAGCGGTGAGGGCATTGACTGTAATGAGGCCCAGCGAAGGCGAGCAGTCGATGATGATGTAGTCATATTTGTCGCGCACGCCCTGCAGCAGATTAGCCATCACGCGCTCGCGATTAGGCTTGCTGATAAGCTCCAGCTCGGCGCCGGCAAGGTCAATACGCGAGCCTATGAGGTCAAGGCCCTCGATACATGTGGCCACTTGCGAGCCATCAAGGGGGTATCCATCGACCATACACTCGTAGATTGACGAGGTCATAGTGCGTGGGTCGATACCATAGCCCGATGTGGCATTAGCCTGAGGGTCAGCATCGATGATGAGCACACGCTTGCCTTCTTTGGCGAGCGATGCCGACAGGTTAATCGTGGTAGTGGTCTTGCCCACACCGCCTTTCTGATTTGCTATTGCTATTATTTTACCCATTGATTGCAGATTTGTGTGTTACCGACTACAAAGGTAAGGCAAAAATAGCGAGAAACAAAAAATGTTCCACGAAAAAACCTTAATAATGTTGATAACTTAGGATAACTAAGGATTATGGCGACCGGAGCATAAAGCTGACGCGAGTGGCGTCATAGCTCGGAAGCGATGATGAGCAGGCGCTCGCCACCGGCAGCAGTAACGCCAAAGAGCCTCAGCACGCCGCCGTCAGTGATAGCAAGGCGGGCTCGCAGCTGCTCGGCCGTCATATCAAAGTTGCGAGCACTCACGCGCATCCGTGCCTTGCGCCTCCGCAGCTGCTTTATCACCGATGAGCTGAATGGCAGCACTTCAGTGACGCGCAGCATGTCGCCGGGGAAGGCTGCCACACGCTCTTTGCTGACAAAGAAATGTGTGTTGGGGTGCAACTTAGCCACACCATAGCGCCCGCACAGCATCTTCAAGGCGCCGGCTTTCATCACCGCCGGATACGGCTCATAGAAGAAATCGCCGGCCTGCGGCAGCCCATACACGGCCTCAGCCTGCGCCTCATGGCTCATCTCAAAATCAATGGCAGACTTCACCGCCCCACAGGCTTCAAGAGTCACAGCACTATATGTGGGCTGAGCATCCGGGCGTGTGAAATCAATGACGGCTATCAGCTCCTTACATTCAGTGGTAGTGCCCAGCGTGACAAAGCGCGCCGCCGACGGGAGTATCGCCGCCGTAGCAGCGATATCAAGCATAGGCGACATCTTGATTATCAAACGCTTGCAGAAGTGTCTCAGCACAGGCATCATCTCCGTGACGTCAGGCTCGCACTGCTGCAAGGCATACACCCTGCCGCCGGAACTATCGCGCCGCGCCGGGTCAATAAATGCGACATCTACAGTGCGCCCTCCGGCTATAAAATTGCGGCAATCGTCACAGACCACTGACACATTGTCGATGCCCGACGCCGCGGCATTACGCTGCAACGCCTGAGCCGCCACGCTGTCACGCTCTATAGCCACTACCGAGGCCGCCGTGCGCGCCAAATGGAGGGCATCAATGCCGAGGCCGGCGGTGAGGTCAGCGACAGTGTCGCCGGCGCTGATGAGGGTGGCATGGTATGCTGCCAAAGCATCAGAGGTGCACTGCTCACCGCTCAACTCCGTGGGGAAGTAAAAGCGGGGGCAGAGGCCAAGCGTAGCTGACAGCTTGCGCGCATATTTGCGGCGACAGAGCACTTGGCGTATCTCGTCGCGGTGCTCGCTGCCGTATTTGAGCCATAGGCGCGCCTCATCGTCAGCAGCGTGGTCGGTGACCCACTGCCAGAAACTGTCGGTGATTGTCATATTGTCCATATCTGCGGGCAGGATAAAAAAATATGGCGCCGAAACATCGCGCTCCAACGCCATAACAAGATATTTGGTTGTTATTAATGCATACGTATAATGTGTGCTATGAAAGCCTCATTATTTGTCGCCACGGATAGCAGCGATGCCGGGGAGCACCTTGCCCTCGATGGCCTCAAGGAGAGCGCCGCCACCGGTAGAGACGTACGACACCTGGTCAGCAAGGCCGAACTTGTTGACACAAGCCACAGAGTCACCGCCACCTACGAGCGAGAAGGCGCCGTTGCGTGTAGCCTCAACGATAGCATCGGCGATAGCGCGGCTACCGGCAGTAAAGTTGTCAAACTCAAACACGCCGGCGGGGCCATTCCAAAGGATGGTCTTGGCATCTTTGATAGCATTGGCAAAGAGCTTGCGGGTCTCGGGACCGGCATCGAGGCCTTCCCAGCCGTCGGGAATAGCGCCGGCGGGTACTACCTGAGTATTTGCATCGTTGCTGAACGAGTCAGCAGCCACACAGTCTGTGCCGAGCACGAGGTTTACGCCCTTAGCCTTAGCCTTGGCTATGATTTCGAGCGCGAGGTCGAGCTTGTCGTCTTCGCAGATAGAGAGGCCGATGTGACCGCCCTGTGCCTTAGCGAAGGTGTAAGTCATGCCACCACACAAGATGAGGTTATCGACCTTATCCATAAGGTTCTCGATGATACCGATTTTGGTAGAGACCTTAGATCCGCCCATAATAGCGGTGAAGGGGCGCTTGATGTCGCTAAGGACATTATCCACGGCCTTAACCTCTTTCTCCATAAGGTAACCGAGCATCTTATGGTCTGCATCAAAATAGTCAGCAATCACAGCGGTAGAGGCGTGCTTGCGGTGAGCAGTGCCGAAGGCATCGTTGACATACACATCAGCATAGCTTGCGAGCGTCTTGGCGAACTCTTTCTGGCTTGCTTTCATTGCCTTCTTGGCCTCATCGTAAGCGGGATCAGCCTTGTCGATGCCCACGGGCTTACCTTCTTCCTCGGGATAGAAACGGAGGTTCTCCAGGAGGAGAGCTTCGCCGCACGGCAGGGCAGCGGCAGCCTCAGCAGCCTTAGCGCAGTCAGGAGCGAAGGTCACGTTGCAGCCCAGAGCGGCAGCCACGGCGTCCTTGATTTGCGCAAGCGACATTTTGGGGTTAACCTTGCCTTTGGGCTTACCCATGTGCGACATAATGATCAGCGCACCACCATCAGCGAGTATTTTTTTGAGCGTAGGCAGCGCACCGCGGATGCGGGTATCATCGGTGATGTGACCATTCTCATCGAGGGGCACATTGAAGTCAACGCGAACGATGGCTTTCTTACCGGCGAAATTGAAATTGTCAATTGTCATTGTTGTAGGATATTTAGAGATTTAATTATTGTGCAGATAGGGTTTTGTCTTTCAACTGCAAATATAGCGAAATTTTCGTTACACACCAGTGTTTTAAACAACTTTTATATTACGCCGTGCTGCTCAAGGAGGCCGGCCATCTGCAGGGCGAGTTTTTTAGCTTCGCGCGCAGCAGCCTCGGCAAAGTCATCACCGGCAGATGCATATATGATGCCGCGCGACGAGTTAACGAGCAAGCCACACTCATCAATCATGCCATACTGCGCCACCTCCTCAAGGCTACCGCCTTGGGCACCTACGCCGGGCACGAGGAAGAAGTTGCGCGGAGCAGCTCGCCGCATATCGGCTATCAGCTCGCCGCGAGTGGCGCCAACGACATACATCAGATTGATGGGCGAGCCCCACCGACCAGAGCGGCGCACTACCCTCTCAAAGACGCGAGCGCCGTTTTTGTCCTCAATCATCTGGAAGTCTTGCGAGCCTTTGTTAGATGTAAGCGCCAAGAGCACGGTCCACTTGTCTTCATATTCGAGGAAGGGCTTTACACTATCCTCGCCCATATATGGCGCCACGGTGACGGCATCAACGCCGACGTGCTCGAAAAACGAGGCGGCGTACATTCGGGCGGTGTTACCAATGTCGCCGCGCTTGGCGTCAGCAATGATAAACTGGTCGGGATAGTTTGCGCGTAGATACTCCACGGTCATCTCAAAAGCTCGCCATCCATCTATGCCCAAAGACTCATAGAAAGCCAGGTTGGGCTTATAGGCCACGGCGTATGAGGCTGTGGCATCGATGATAGCTTTGTTGAAAGCAAAGATGGGCGATGGCTCTGACAGCAGATGCTTGGGTATCTTGTTGATATCCGGGTCAAGGCCCACACACAGGAACGACCGCTTAGCGCGGATGTTTTCAAGCAGCTCAAGACGTTTCATTAGCTTATATTTTTGATTGACAGTTATTTAAATAGGAAACAGGTGGCTACAGCTCTGAGGCTTTGAGTTTCTCGGCATTCTCGGCCACTATCAGGTGGTCAATGACATCTTGGATATCGCCGTCCATAAATGCGGCAAGATTATAGATGGTGTAGTTGATGCGATGGTCGGTGATGCGCCCCTGCGGATAGTTGTAGGTGCGTATTTTAGCCGAACGGTCGCCGGTGGAGACCATGGTCTTGCGTCGCGAAGCGATATCATCGAGATACTTTTGATGCTCCTTGTCGTAGATAAATGTGCGCAGGCGGCTGAGCGCGCGCTCCTTGTTCTTAGGCTGGTCGCGCGTCTCGGTGCACTCTATCAGTATCTCCTCTGACACGCCGGTGATGGGATTGCGCCACATATAACGCAACCTGACACCCGACTCCACCTTATTTACATTTTGGCCGCCGGCGCCACCTGAACGGAAGGTGTCCCACTTAATCTCGCCCTCGTTGATTTCCACATCAAAAGCTTCGGCCTCAGGCAGCACTGCCACCGTTGCAGCAGAGGTGTGTACACGGCCTTGAGTCTCGGTGGCCGGCACACGCTGCACGCGATGCACTCCCGACTCATATTTGAGAGTGCCATAGACGCCTTCGCCGGTGATGGCGATAACTATCTCCTTGTATCCGCCGGCAGCGCCTTCGCTGGCTGAGGTCACAGCCACCGACCAGCCCTTGGACTCACAATATTTCATATACATCTTGGCGAGGTCGCCGGCAAAGATAGCCGCTTCGTCGCCGCCGGTGCCGCCACGTATCTCCAGGATAGCATTCTTAGAGTCCTCGGGGTCAGCCGGTATCAGCAGTAGTTTTATCTCTTCCTCGTAGCGAGGCAGCTCGCCGGCAGCAGCATCGAGCTGCTCCTTGGCCATCTCGCGCAACTCCGGGTCAGACTCTGAGGCGAGCATAGCGCGCGCCTCATCGGCATTGGCAAGCAAAGTGCGATAGTGACGCGTGGCCGCCACGAGGCGCTCCAAGTCCTTATACTCTTTGGTGAGCCTTACATAGCGCTTCATGTCGGCGATGACCGCGGGGTCGGTGATAAGGGTAGCGACCTCGGCAAAGCGGCTCTCGATGCCGTCAAGACGCTGCAATAGGGTGTTATCTGCCATCGTGCTGTAATTTTAGCGCGAAGTTACAAAAAATCGCTCACATTACGAAATCGCACGCTCGTCTTCTTGCT
>JAEDNZ010000036.1 GCA_016302215.1 Muribaculaceae bacterium | reverse complement strand
GACCGCGGACGATATGTAGGCTTTGTGTCAAAAAGCAAGATTTTCAACTCCTATCGGCGCGTGCTACGCCACTACTGCGAAGACTGACCACCGCCCCTCTCGCCCGGAGGACAGGGCCATACAAAGAATGGTTGCTCACGGCAAGAAGCGCCGGAGCAACCATTTTTGATTTCGACAGAGTAATGCTGCTATGCCTTACTTGGCATACAAGATATATGATGAGAGAGCCTCTACGCGGCCTTCGACAAAACCATTCTTCACCTTAAAGGTGTAGCCGTGCACGGCGTCGGTATATTCGCCGGCGGGCAGCGTGGTCTCGAGTTTCACCTTGGCGGGCTTTGAGGAGATATTGATGATGGCAGCGCCGGCTTCACCGCGAGCCACTTGCACCACAGCGCCGTCTTTCGAGGCAAAGAGATGCTCTGTCAAGCCTGACATGTCCTTGCGGAATTTGATAGCCGCTACGATTTCGGGGTTAAAGAACTCGTCGTTGCCACGGGCTCCGATGCGGTTGTTGCCCCAGTAGTTGTCGCGGGTGCTGCCGGCGGGGCGGCTGTAGAACAGCGGGCGACCATGCTGGCGAGCTGTGAGGAATACAAAACCTTGGCGCACCAATTCGTCGCTCATGTCGGCTGACTCATGAGCATTGCAATAAGTGTCATGGCTCTCTACCCATGTCACTAAGCGGGAAGGGCACACCGAATGATGCCAGTGTAGCAAGTCAGCGGCATAGAAGTTGCCCTCATTGAGCGCCCGGCGCAGCTCATGGCCATACGAGCTGGCGGTGAGGTCCATATACTCGGCATACTCGTCTTCCTTGACATTTTTGTCTTGGAGCACTTCGCCATAGATAAAGAGGCTATCCGGCATCAGCAACGACAAGCCCTTAACAGCCTCGCGACCGGTAGCCACGTCCCAGAAGTTGTTGCGCGGACTCAGCGGGTCGAGCGGATCTGAGGGCAAGCCTATATGCTTGGCGGTGTCATAGCGGAAGCCGCGGCAGCCGAGGTTAATCAAGTCGTTGACATACTGCAGATAATAGTATTGGAAGTCAGGGTTCTCGGTGTTGACGTCCTTCAAGCCGCCCATCTCACCGGTGGTGCATTGCAGACGGTCATTATAGTCTCTGATGGGAGTGCGGCCGGCGGCATGCAGCAGCTTGTCATGGCCGCCCACGGCGTTGTCAAGACCCGGCAGCACAGCCGAGTCATCGATAGCCACGTGGTTAGGGAGCACATCTACTATAACCTTCACGCCATAGCGATAGGCCGAGTCGCACATGGCTTTGAAATCGTCGCGTGTGCCCAGCATATAGTTGCCTATAGTCCAGTCAGTGGGCTGATAGTAATAGTACCACTTGCCTTGCACCGAGTCGCCCGGCTCGCTAAAGAGCGCCGGACCGCCGCCATCGCCCACATAGCAAGCCTGCACCGGCGATGTCTGCACATAGGCATAGCCGCATTGGGCTATCTTCGACATATTCTCTGCGATTGTGTTGAGCGACCAAGTCCAGGCGTGTAGTATCACCTCATCTTCGGTCGGAGCTGCGGCGGCGCGCTGCGCCATACTGCATACCGGCATCAGGAGCGAAGCCCCCACCAGTAGTCGTGATGTAATCTTCATTATCTGATAAGTAATATATTATGATATAATTAGGTTAACTGCTTAATTCTAACGGATAGGCAAATTTAATACTTTTATTTCATATTGCCCCGATATGATATTCATAAAAATACCAAAATGATTATAATTGACCATTATTACCATCAGGCGACCCAAAAGAGATTAATTAATTGCTCAGGTATAGATTTTTTTGTACCTTTACATCAAAATATTTACACATATCACATACCATGAAAAAATTATACTTACTCTTATTGTCGGCTATAGCCATTGCCCCGGCGATCCATGCACTTGAACCATCGGGTTCACTACCTGTATTGGTTATCAACACTGAAAATCATCAGGAGATTTACTCCAAGGAGGTCTATATCAACGCCACCTACTATCTCGACCCTCGAGGTATTGACGGAGTGGAGGCTTTCGGCTCAGCTGACAATCCCTTGCCTCTTCAGATTAAGGGGCGTGGCAATTACACCTGGACCTTCAATAAGAAGCCCTATCGTCTTAAGCTCGACAAGAAAGCGGCGCTTTTGGGTATGGAAAGCAGCAAGCACTTTGCCCTGATGGCTCACGCCGATGATAGCCGCGCTTTTATGCGCAATCTCACCGGCTTTGAGGTCAGCCGCATGTCCGGCTTGCCCTGGACGCCGGCAGATCAGCCTTGTGAGGTAATTCTCAATGGCGATTATAAAGGGCTATATTTCCTCACCGAGACCATACGCTTTGACAAGAAACGCATCAATCTCAGCAACCCCGACGATGACGTAGAAGCGTGGCTTGAAGCTAATGCTGACAAGACGTATGAAGACTACCCTTTCACCGATGAAGACTATACGGGAGCATGGCTTATAGAGTTTGACAACAATAAAGATGCCAATCAAGTAGTAGTGCCTTGCCTCAAAAGTGAAGGCGCCGAGCTATGGATTACATATAAGACTCCTGAGGACTATGTCACTGATGCTCATCGCCAATGGCTGTATGATGAGATTGCTGCTATTGATGCTATGGTGTATGCCGAAGAGCATGCTGCCGGTGCGTGGGCCGACAAAATAGACCTCACCGATGCGGCTCGCTTCTTTGTTGTCAACCAGATAATGAACAATTATGAGTCATACTCCGGTTCTTGTTATCTCTACAAGGACAAGGGCGCAGCAGAGAAATGGCATTTCGGGCCGGTGTGGGATTTTGGCTCTTCGTTTCAGGTATCTCGCGATGTGACAAAATGGATATGGGATAGCCAATATCCTCAGTACTGGATAAGAAATATGTGGGATTATCCCGAATTCCAAAATGAGGTGAAGCGCATCTTTGTGGAGATGGATACGGAGGGCTTCGACCGCATCTTTGATTACCAAAACGAATATGCCGCGCGCATCACTGAGGCTGCTTATCGTGATGCCGAGCGATGGAGCGCCGACGGCTATGGCAACCCTGATATGGCGACTCCGCTGGCCGAGGTACAAGACCAACTGCGACTGGCAATCAACAGCTTCGGTTATAACTTGGGCGTGGAGGGTTATGAAGCTCCACCCGTAAGCATCTATCTGCGAGGCGATGATATTAACAATTGGCAAGCAGTAAATGATTACAAGTTCACTCCACTCGAAGATGGCAGCTACCGCCTCAATGTAGCTCTATTATCCGGCCAATTTAAGATTGCTGACTCCACATGGAATGAGGTGGACCTTGGCAGCACTAATTCCGACAAGATAAATCTCGATACCCCCTATCAGCTTACCGTAAAAGGAGGCAATTTGACGCTGGCTGACGGGTCTGCTGAAAATGTAACTCTCCTGCTCGACATTGACAACGGCTTACTCACCGTCACCAATCAATCAGGAGTGCAATTAGTTGTAATGCAGGCCGAAGATGCTAAAACCGAATACTACAACCTGCAAGGAATACAAATCACGGCGCCACAACCCGGCGAGATATACATCATAAAGACATCGGGCAAGACAGCAAAGGCTATCTACCGCTAAACGCAATCGTCAATAGAATTCAAACTAATAATCACAGAGGGTGCATCGCAATGACGGTGCGCCCTCTTGTTCATTGCATCGCAGCCCATCAAATCCTTGGTGAGATTAAATATCACTAACTCAGCTTATCACACAAATCACCGTCATTGGTTCATTTTGGTTCATTTTTATGCTATATAACATATCGCATTATTTGCCGAGATATCAAAATGTTTGTACATTTGCGGAAGAATAAACAAAAACTTGGGATTTTATTACTAACCTATCATCAACAACCAAACTATGTCACAATTAAAATCAGGCGTCATCTTGCGCCCCGGCGAAGAGCTCGTCATCGAAATGGAAGCCCAACTGTGGGCATCAAGCTCAAACCCTATCGCTAAGCTTATCGGCAGCATCCTCAAATTCTTGTATATGCTCATCGGCGTGCGTCGCGATGGCTATGTGGTGCTCACCAACCAGCGCGTCATCGAGGTCATCAGCTGCAAGGCTTGCTGGGTATTCAACACCAGCAAAAACGTGCGTTACGTGCTGCCCAGCTCTGTCAAAGAAGTAGGCTATAACAAAGAAGGCACATTCCTGGGCTGCTTCTGCCAGAACTACGTTCTTTACTATGACTCATTCACTCAGCGCACTGCCATCCAGCTCGACATCGTGGGTGGTGACTCTGAAGCACAAGCATTAGTAGATAAATTCTACGCTACTATCAGTGCCGCACAATAAAGCACACTATACAACAGCTACAAAGGAAGCCGCTCCACATCGTGGCATAGCCACTCTGCGCCGCTTCTTATATCTCCAAAGCTATGCCTTCCTCCTTATCGCTATGGGGGGAGGCATAGCCTTAATAATATTTTTGCTATACAATCAGCTGAGTATATGGCTGATAGGTCTTATGGCGGCAGCCGGATTGCTATGCTTGAAAGGCGGCATTACCATATTATCATCGTGGCCCGACAAAAAGCGCAAATATCAAATCCTCATAGAGCGCAATGCCGTCAATTTCAGGCCGGACACATTCACTGAGTTTATGCAAGCGCCATGCGGCCGACTTCTTAGCCGCATAGTGCTAAAAGACCTCGGCATATCTCACCGATATAGCGAATTAAGGCATTTGCGCAAGCCTTTTACAGCTTGGCTCTATGAGAACTGCCGCCCGCGCCACACGGTGATAACATACCACCGCACCATCTCTGACGCTCAGCGCTCCAACAATGACGCCGCCGACCCCCCCGGCGATAACAAATAACCACCTACTCGTCTGCTGACCTTGAGCCATAATTTGCTCTATCATTTTCGGCGGTATTTTTGACTGTTATTTCAAGTCTTTTATACTTTTGGCGCTCTTTTTGTCAGCTTTTTTGTGTAACTTTGCCTCGCAAAACACCAACAATTAACAATGGACTTAGTAGATAATCTTATAAATTCGTTTAAAGATAAAGTATTGCGCAGTTTGGATTTGACCGAGGACGAAGTATATGCCTTATGTGATGCCGTCGGGCACCAATCGCTGCGCGATGCTGCCGCCGAAATATCAGCAGCCCGTGCTTCACGCAAATTTGACGCATGCTCTATCGTCAACGCCCGCTCAGGCAAGTGCTCTGAAAACTGTAAGTGGTGCGCCCAATCAGCACACTACCACACCTCATGCCACACCTACGACATCATAGACCACGATGAATGTATGAAGGCAGCTCGATACAATGCCGAACGAGGCGTGCACCGCTTCTCCTTAGTGGCCAGCGGTCGTGCCGTCCATGGCGAGGCTCTTGAGCGTATGGCACTGATGCTGCGCGAGGTCAAAGAAACCACGGGCATGAGCGTGTGCGCATCGATGGGGCTGCTCAACAAAGAAGAGTTGCAAAAGCTTTGGGACAATGGCGTGAGACGTTATCACTGCAACTTAGAGACAGCGCCATCTCACTTTGCCAAGCTATGCACCACTCACACCATCAGCGATAAGCTCGCTACCATACGCGCTGCGCGCGAGATAGGCTTTGAAGTGTGCTGCGGTGGCATCATCGGTATGGGCGAGACTATGCACCAACGCGCCGAATTTGCAATCACGCTGCGCGAAGTAGAGCCACACTCCATACCCATCAATGTGCTGGCTCCAATACCCGGCACTCCTTTGGCCGATACGCCTCTTATCAGCGAAGACGAAATTCTCGACACAATAGCAATATTCCGCTTTGTTCACCCCACCGTGGAGCTGCGATTTGCCGGCGGGCGTGCACGTATCTCACGCGAAGGACAGCTTGAAGCCATACGCATCGGCATGAACAGCGGTGTAGTTGGCGACCTCCTCACCACTGTAGGGTCAACAATTGCCGAAGACAAAACGCTGATTGACGACGCCGGCCTCCAGTCATTTTGATAACATATAGTCACCGCCTTATTGATGACAAATAAGCAGATACAACTCATCGCCGGCCTATCCGATGTCAAGCAACGACGCCGCACCGGTCTTTTCAAAGCCGAGGGCCTCAAATGCGTGACCGACACCATCGGCCACTTTGAGTTGCGTCACTTATATGCCACTGTCGATGCCTCATTGCCGCCAGATCTTGATATTCAAGCCGAGAGGGTGAGTCGCGGTGAGATGCAGCGTATGTCATCACAAGTCACCACCCCACCGCTGATAGCGGTGTATGCCATACCCGATAGCACTCAACCGCCGCTTCCTGATGAGCTAAGCCTCACCACATCAGACCTTATCATAGCCCTTGATTGCGTTCAAGACCCGGGCAATCTGGGCACCATCATTCGCACATGCGACTGGATGGGCGTTACCCACATCATTGCCTCCAAGGACACAGCTGACTGTTGGAATCCTAAGGTGGTGCAGTCAACGATGGGGGCTATTTCTCGTGTGAGAATAGCATACTGCGACTTGGCCGCCACCCTTCGCCAATATCGTGGCCACGCTCTGAGGATAGGCACATTTCTCGATGGCGACAATCTTTACACCGCCGACTTAGGCATAGCCTCGCCTCTGAAAGCCAAGATACTGATAATGGGCAACGAAGGCAATGGCATCAGCCCAAGCGTGGCTGCTGAGACTGACAAGCGAGTGCTGATACCATCATATCCGCCCGAGCACCCCACCTCCGAGTCGCTCAACGTAGCCACGGCCACAGCTATGGCGTTGGCCATTATGCGTCGTCAAAATTTTGCTCCAAACACCTAAGTCCCCCACTCTATGGCACCTAAGACAAAAAGCGTATGGTACTGCTCATCATGCGGAGCCGACTCGCCCAAATGGGCCGGCAGATGCCCGGTATGTGGCGAATGGAATACCATGGTCGAAGAACGTGTCACCGCCGGCCCGTCTAAGACATTCACCACAAGCCGCCGAGGAGCAACGGCAGAAAAGCCGAGGCCCGTCAACCAAATTGACGCAAATGACGCCCCTCGCATCACTATGCCATCAGCCGAGCTCAACAGAGTGCTCGGCGGCGGCCTGGTGCCGGGCTCATTAGTACTGATAGGAGGCGAGCCGGGCATAGGCAAATCCACCCTCGTGCTCCAAAACCTCCTCGCCATCAAATCAAAGACCATACTATATGTCTCCGGAGAAGAAAGCGCCACACAGCTCAAGCTCCGCGCCGACCGTATCGGCAGAGGCTCTGACAATGTGTTTATCGTCTGCGAGACGTCACTCGAAAATATCTTTGAGCATATCGAAGCTGTGTCTCCTGCCATTCTTATTGTTGACTCCATTCAGACCATCGCATCTGAGGCTCTCGAGTCGGCAGCCGGCAGCATCAGCCAGGTGAGGGAGTGCGCAGCCAGGCTGCTGAAGTATGCCAAGGAGTCAGGCGTGCCCGTGCTGCTTATCGGCCATATCACCAAAGAAGGCAACCTCGCCGGGCCCAAGGTGCTTGAGCACATCGTCGATGCAGTATTACAATTTGAGGGCGACCGCCAATACATGTACCGCATCTTGCGGCCTATCAAAAACCGCTTTGGCAGCACCTCAGAGCTCGGCATCTATGAGATGTGTCGTCAAGGATTGCGCGAGGTGACAAATCCATCGCAGATGCTGCTATCGCAGGCTGACGAGACCCTCTCGGGTGTGGCTATCGGTGTCACCATCGATGGCGCACGGCCGTTTCTGATTGAAGCGCAGGCATTGGTAAGCAGCGCTGCCTACGGCACCCCGCAGCGCTCGGTCACCGGCTTTGATGCCAAGCGCACCAACATGTTGCTCGCCGTGCTCGAGAAGCGCGTAGGCTTCAAACTGGCTCAAAAAGACGTGTTCCTGAATATCGCCGGCGGGCTGCGCGTCAACGACCCGGCTCTTGACCTCAGCGTGATAGCCGCCGTGCTCTCAAGCAATGTAGATATGCCAATCACTCACGATTGGTGTATGACAGGCGAGATAGGACTATCGGGCGAGATACGCCCCGTGGCGCGTATCGAACAACGGCTGATGGAAGCGGAGAAGCTCGGCATGAAACACATACTGCTGCCGCGACACAACCTCAAAGGCATCGACACCGCCAAACTCTCGATTCAAATCCACGAAGTATCAAAGGTAGAAGAGGCATTCAGAGCGCTATTTGGCTGATGGCGGCCAACACCCATCTTGCCCCCGAAATACAGCACGCGCCGAGAAAAACTATTCCCAGCGCGTGTTGCAGATAATTGTACCTATGCGGCCGCCTCTATTAAGAGGCTTCTATTATACCATATAAAGTTAGCCGAACTTGCTTATGCGCCTCAATTGCGGCTCATTGATAATCTTGATGCGCCTGCCATCTACCACAAGCAGACGCTCAGCAACAAAGGCTGACAATGTGCGTATGGCATTGGCGGTGGTCATATTCGACAAGTTGGCCAAATCCTCTCGCGACATATATATCTTAAGAGTAGATTCGTCTTCCTCATAGCCATAATTGTCGCGAAGCACCATCAGCGCCTCGGCAAGGCGACCGCGTATGTGCTTCTGCGTGAGATTTACTATCTTGGTGTCTGAGCCGCCAAGATTATGTGACAGCTCCTTAATAAAGAACCACGCTAACTGTATATTCTTGGTAATCATTGACTTCACCAAGCTCATCGGCAGTGTACCCAACACCGAGGCCTCAAAAGCTGCTGCACTTGACACATAAGTCTCCTCTGCAAAAAAAGCTCGATAGCCGAAATACTGCACCGGCCGCACGAGTCTCAATATCTGAGCTCGGCCGCCAACGCCCTCCTTATATTTCTTCACTTTGCCTTTGAGCAGACACCAAAGAAATTCAGGCTCATCACCTTCGGCATAGATAAGCTGATTTTTTTTGAAGCTATGCACCTCAAAATTATCCAGCACAAGACGCTTCTCATCGCCGTCAAGCAATGACCAAATCTCGGCCATATCCTCATTTATAGCCTTTTCTATAGCTGCTTTTATCATTATTATGCCTCATAGATATGTTTTACAACACAAAATTACAACATTTTTTCTCATATTCAAAATAATATCACAATTTTTCACTATTTGGTGCATTGTAAGTAATGATTCATTATACCGATTTTAATAATATACACACTCCCGGCCATCACACACCAACATATTTCCCCTCAACACACAGCACCAAGCTATGCCAAGAAGCCAAGAAAATAGCTTTTTTTTGCCCAAATAGCATTTTTATGTTATCAAACATAGTTTTCTATGATAGTTTTATCAAAAAAGATTTATAAATTGCGCCTCAAATTCAAACCAACCGTGAAAACTTATAAACCCTAATAACATGAAAGTTTACAAAACTAACGAAATCAAGAACATAGCCTTGCTCGGAAGCAAAGGCTCAGGTAAAACCACACTCGCTGAAGCTATGCTCTACGAGTGTGGAGTTATAAAACGCCGCGGCACTGTAGAAGCAGGCACTACCGTATGTGACTACTTCCCCGTGGAGAAGGAATACGGCTACTCGGTGTTCTCTACCGTGCTGTACGCCGAATTTCTCAACAAGAAGCTCAACGTCATTGATTGCCCCGGAGCTGATGACTTTGTGGGCAACGCTATCACCGCGCTCAATGTCACCGACACCGGTTTGATTGTAATTAATGGCCAATATGGCGTAGAAGTAGGTACGCAAAACATCTTCCGCACAGCATCAGCGCTGAAAAAGCCTATCATCTTCGCCGTCAACCAGCTCGATGGTGAGAAAGCTGACTATGAAAATGTCATCGAGCAAATGCGTGAGGTCTTCGGCCCCAAAGTGGTGCCCATTCAGTACCCCATTGTGTCAGGCCCCGGTTTCAACGCAATGATTGACGTGCTGCTGATGAAAAAATACTCGTGGGGACCCGAAGGTGGCGTGCCCACCATCGAAGACATCCCGGCTGAAGAGATGGACCGCGCCAACGAGCTCCACAAAGCGCTTGTGGAGGCTGCTGCCGAAAACGACGAGTCGCTGATGGAGAAATTCTTCGAATCAGAGCACCTCACCGAAGACGAGATGCGCCTCGGCATCCGCAAAGGCCTCATCGACCAATCCATATACCCGGTATTCTGCGTCAGCGCCGCCAAAGATATGGGTGTGCGCCGCATGATGGAGTTCCTGGGCAACGTGGTGCCCTTCGTTGAAGATATGCCCGCTCCGGTAGATACTGCCGGCGATGAAGTGAAGCCCACCGACGATGGTCCTCTGAGCGTGTTTATGTTCAAGACCACCGTGGAGCCTCACATCGGCGAGGTTAGCTACTTCAAAGTAATGTCAGGTGTCCTCAAAGCCGGCGCTGACTTAGACAATGTGACGCGCGGCAGCAAGGAGCGTCTCGCTCAGCTGTACTGCGTATGCGGCCAGATTAAGACACAGGTTGACGAGCTCCACGCCGGCGACATTGGCGCCACGGTGAAACTCAAAGATGTGCGCACCGGCAACACGCTCAACGAGAAGGGCTGCGAAATAGAGTATGACTTCATCAAATACCCGGCTCCCAAATATCAGCGCGCCGTGCGCCCCGTGACCGAGAGCGATGCCGAAAAGCTCAACGCCATACTCACGCGCATGCACGAAGAAGACCCCACATGGCAGATAGAGCAATCTAAAGAGCTCAAGCAGACCATACTCTCGGGTCAAGGCGAGTTTCACCTGCGCACCCTCAAATGGCGCGTTGAGAACAACGACAAGCTGCCCATCATCTTCGAAGAGCCTAAGATACCCTATCGCGAGACAATCACTAAGGCTGCACGTGCTGACTACCGTCACAAGAAACAATCAGGCGGCGCAGGCCAGTTCGGCGAGGTGCACCTGATCATCGAGCCTTATGTTGAAGGCATGCCGGCTCCCGACACATATCGTTTCGGCAACCAAGAGTTCAAGATGAGCGTGCGCGACACTCAGGAGATACCTCTGGCATGGGGAGGCAAGCTCGTGGTATGCAACTGCATCGTGGGTGGTGCCATCGATGCACGTTTCATCCCGGCTATCGTCAAAGGTCTGATGGATCGCATGGAGCAAGGCCCGCTTACCGGCTCGTATGCTCGCGACGTGCGTGTATGTATCTACGATGGCAAGATGCACCCGGTAGATTCAAATGAAATATCATTCCGTCTCGCCGGACGTAATGCCTTCAGCGAAGCATTCCGCAACGCCAACCCCAAGGTGCTTGAGCCTATATATGATGTAGAGGTACTCGTGCCCGCCGATGTTATGGGTGATGTGATGAGCGACCTGCAAGGACGCCGCGCCATCATCATGGGTATGTCAAGCGAAAACGGCTTCGAGAAAATCAGCGCCAAAGTGCCCCTCAAAGAGATGTCAAGCTACTCTACAGCGCTGAGCTCTATCACCGGCGGCCGGTCGTCATTCTCGATGAAATTTGCGTCATACGAGCTTGTGCCCGGCGACGTACAAGAGAAGCTGCTCAAAGAATACGCCGAGAAGAACGCCGACGACTGATCCGCGCGTCAATATCGCACTATACCTTATACCGCAAAGAGGCTGTGTCAAAATAGGCGCAGCCTCTTTTTGTAATCTGCTGTAAAACATAAAACAAAGCCCTGACTTTCCCAAGCCGGGGCTTTGTTATGTCAAAAAGTTTTTGTAACTTAGTGACATAAAACAATTTAAATGCCTACAAAATTACATACAAAATCTTACAATAACAATAGGTTGTTTCTGACAGTCAATCCTAACGATGACATTTCGGAAAATGACCCCGTTCGCGTAGTCGATGCCATAGTCGAGAGCCTTGACCTGAAAGAGTTCAAAAAACTGTACCGTGAGAAAGGCCGTTGCCCTTACCATCCGAGGATGATGCTCAAGATCATTCTCTACGCATACATGAACAACATTTATTCCTGCCGCAAGATAGAAAAGGTGGTTCAGCGCGACATCCATTATATCTGGCTTGCCGCACAGGAGCGTCCCGACTTCGTGACAATCAACCGTTTCCGCAATCGTGTTAAGAATGAGATCAACAATATCTTCACCCAGACGGTGCTCGTGCTCGCCGAACGCGGCTTCATCACGCTTGATGTGGAATATATAGACGGCACCAAGATAGAGTCCAAAGCCAACAAATACACCTTTGTCTGGCGCAAGACCGTTGAAAAGAACAAGGCCAAGCTTCAGGAAAAGATACGTGTCCTGCTCGGACAGATAGACGATGTGATAGCACAGGACAAGGCCACCGGATCTGATAAAGTCGAGTTCACACCCGAAACGCTGACATCTCTTATCACCGAATTGCAGGACTCCCTTTCAGCAGAACCCGAACCGACCGGCAAGGAGCAGAAGAAGCAGCAGCGCGAAAAAAAGAAACAGATAAAGGAGCTGGAGAAGCACCGCGACAAGCTAAGTGAGTATGATGGACAGCTGGAGCAGATCGGCGAGCGCAACTCCATGTCCAAGACAGATACCGACGCCACATTCATGCGGATGAAGGAAGACGCGATGAACAACGGCCAGACCAAGCCCGGCTACAACCTGCAGATCTCTGCCGAAAACCAGTTCATCACCGACTTCGCCCTGTTCCCCAATCCCACCGACACGCTTACGCTAATACCCTTCTTCAACTCCTTCCTTGACCGATACGGGCATATGCCACTGGTCGCAGTCGCCGACTCCGGCTACGGCTCCGAGGAGAACTACCGCTTCATGGACGAGGCCGGAATGGAGGCTTACGTCAAATACAACCGCTTCCACCTCGAACAGCGCCCCCGTTACAAGCCCAACCCGTTCCATCACGACAACTTCTATTACAACGCCGACGAAGATTACTACGTTTGCCCGATGGGCCAGCACATGACTCGCATCGGAACTTCCCACTCCAAGACCGCAAGCGGATACCGCAGTGAAAACGCACGTTACCGCGCACAGAACTGCAACGGTTGCCCGCTGAGATGTCTATGCTACAAAGCCAAAGGCGATAGGCGCACACTCGAAGTAAACCATCGGCTAAACGGATACAAGCGAAAAGCCCGTGAACTACTCACCTCGGAGGAAGGACTAAAACACAGAGGGCGACGATGTATCGAACCGGAGGCAGTTTTCGGACAGATGAAATTCAATATGGCATACCGCCGTTTCCGTCACTTCGGAAAAGACAAGGTCACAATGGACTTTGCCTTCTTCGCCATAGCCTTCAACATAAAGAAATTGTGCTCAAGGATAGCAAAACAGGCTCAAAATGGGGGAAATACACCCCATGATGGCCTGTCTTTGCTTGTTTGCAGATTTTTACTTTCTGAGTATCGAATATTTTGGAATTATCCTGAAAAATCGGTTGCCTGAAAATATCCAATCCTCAATAGCATACAAAAGAGGCTGCGCCGTAAAACCTTAATTACGACACAGCCTCT
>JAEDNZ010000217.1 GCA_016302215.1 Muribaculaceae bacterium | reverse complement strand
CAGCGGTGCATCTCGTTGCGCACGTTCTTGACTAAAAACAGCACGCGGTCAACTTTGGCGCCGCCGCTGGTAGAGCCGGCACACGCGCCGCAAAACATCAGCACAAAGGTCAGCGACAGCACAAACGTGCCCCAGCTCTCAAAGTTGGTGCATGTGTAGCCCGTGGAGGTTATCGTCGAGACGATTTGGAATATAGGGTTGATGGTGACATCCTCCCAGCTATGCACCTGGCCGTGCACGATGATTGATAAGGCAAAGAGCACATAGGCCGCGCTGACGATTACCACATATCCGCGGAACACATCGTTGCGCCATATCGCGCTCCATGACCCGCTGATAGTCTTGATGATGAGGCTGAAATTCACGCCGCCGACAAACATAAATGCCAGCACCACAAATTTCACGTAGTTGGAGTCATACTCGGCGATGCTACCGCTCTTTGTAGAGAAGCCACCGGTGCTGATGGTGCCGAAGGCGTGACACACGCTTTCAAATAAATTCATCGGTCCCAGCCACAGCAGGAATACCAATATTACGGTCAATATGATGTACAACAGCCACAGGCTCTTGGCGGTCTGGCTGATGCGTGGCCTCACCTTATCCACGGTGATGCCGGTGACTTCGGCATTAAACATCTGCAGGCCTCCGGCACTGTTGAGGTGCGGTATGATGGCAAGCGTAAAGAGTATGATACCCATGCCGCCTATCCACTGCATCATGGCGCGCCACAGGTGCACTCCGTGGCTCATGTGCTCTATGCTCTGGAGCACTGAGGCGCCCGTGGTGGTGAAGCCTGACATTGACTCAAAAAAGGCATCACTGACACTGATGGGCGTGGTGCAGAAGATAAACGGCAGCATGCCGAAGACCGAAAACACTACCCACACCAGCGAGGTGAGCAAAAAGGAGTCGCGCTTGCCAAAGGACCGATGATCTACCTTCACGCCGCGGGCGAGCAGCAAACCAGCTGCGAAGGTGGCGCCGGTGCATATCGAGAAGGCCAACCAATCAGCCTCTTTAAATAAGACACACGTCATCGTCGGAAACAGCATAAAGAAGGCCTCTATCATCAGCAGCCAGCCTATTATGCGGATTACCATCGGCGTGTTGAGTTTGCGGCGCATCATAGCTTTACGGGGTGGGGTGGAGTAGGGGTGTATAGTTAGTTGAATAGTTTCTCTATCTTGTGGAGCGAGCCGCTGAGGCAGAACACCAGCACATGGTCGCCCGGCATCAGCTGTGTGTTACCGCTGATTAGCATACCCTTGCCGTTGCGTATCAGCCCGGCGAGTGTCATCTGCCGCGGTATCTTTATTTCGCGTATGAGGCCCTGCGTGATTTTGGCGCCGGCTTTCACGTCGAGCTCGGCCACCTCAGCATCGCTGAGCGCCAGGCATTTGGCCGTGGAGGAGTCAGAGTCAAGCAGCAGCTGGAATATAGAGCTTGACGCCAGCAGTTTCTTGTTGATGATGGTGCCGATGTTGAGGTTTTCGGCCTGCGAGATGAATTGTAGGTTTTCAACCTCGGCCACCGTCTTCTTGACGCCAAACTCCTTGGCGGTTAGGCACGTCAGAATATTTGCCTCCGAGCTTGACGACAGAGCCACAAAGGCATCGGTGTCTTCGATGCCCGCCTCGATGAGGGTGTCAATGTCGCGTGCATCGCCGTGGAATATCTCGGCCTCGGGGCATTTGGTGGGTAGCTTGTGGCAGATGGCATCATCGCTGTCGATAATCTTAAATTTGAAACGATCTTGAGCCATATTGGCCAAACGTATCGCTATCTTGCTGCCGCCCATGATGAGCACGCGCTTGATGCGGTGCTCAACCTTGCCGCAGAGGCTTATCAGCTCGCGCACATTGTCGCGCGTGGTGGTGATATATAGTATGTCGCCCACCTCCATGCGGTCGTCGCCGCGGGGTATGATGGTCTCGTGGTTGCGTTTGATTGCCGACACGTGAAATCGGTTGTTGGCTGAGGCAAACTCCTTGAGCTGCACGTTGCTCAGCGGAGCACCATCGCGCAGCTTCACTCCCACGAGGATTATCTCGCCGCCATGGAGCTCAAACCAGTGTCGTATCCACGAGTGGTTCAGCGCGGTGATGATCTCTTCGGCTGCGAGGTATTCGGGGTATATCAGCCTATCTACGCCCATGCTCTTGACGGTGGCGCTGTTGGCGGGGTCCATAAATCCGTAGTGGTCAATGCGAGCCACCGTGGTGCGCGCGCCTAAGGTCTTGGCTATCGAGCACGCCACGATATTGTTAGCTTCGTAGGGCGTCACTGCGATAAACAGGTCGCAGGCGTTGACGCGAGCTTCGCGCAGCGTTGCAAACGACATCGGATTGCCCACCAGCGTCATGATGTTGTAGTTGGCATCAGGCCCGGCGAGGCGGCTCGGGTCGGTGTCAATGAGCAGTATGTCTTGGTCTTCGTTGGATAGCAACTTGGCCAGGTGTGAGCCTACTTCGCCGGCTCCGGCAATGACGATACGCATTTATGTGGGTGTATTAGATGATACTACTACTTCTTTTGTTGTGCCGCTATTGCCGGGCTCGCCGTGCAGTTGCATTATAGCCTGGTAGATGGCATCGGCGTCAATCTCGCAGAGGCGCTGCAGTTGCTGCGGTGTGCCCTG
>JAEDNZ010000035.1 GCA_016302215.1 Muribaculaceae bacterium | reverse complement strand
GTGCCAAAGTGTTTGCCTACATACGCTCGGGCACCTTTATGCCCAGCAAGTCAGTGGCCGTGGCTATCACCTTAGCTGTGGCGAGTGATAGTTGCAGACGCATTGCGCGGCGTGCGGCATCTTCTTCTGACAGTATCTTGCAGTCGTGATAGAATTGGTTGTATTCTTTCACAAGCTCGTAGGTGTAGTTGGCTATCAGTGCCGGAGAGTATGTGCGGCCGGCCTCTGCCACCACTGCCGGGAAGTCAGCCAGACGTTGGATTACCGTCACTTCACGCTCGCCCGGCTCCACGGCGCTGTAGTCTATAGCCTCTTTTGCGGCCTCGGCAGCGCGGCGCAGCACTGAGCATATTCGAGCGTAGGTGTATTGTATGAACGGACCGGTGTTGCCGTTAAAGTCTATCGATTCTTTAGGGTTGAAGACCATATTCTTGCGCGGATCCACCTTCAGCAAGAAATATTTGAGGGCTCCCAGACCCACTGTCTCGGCTATATCTTCAATCTCCGCCGGAGTAAGGCCGTCGAGCTTGCCTAACTCTTGTGACACCTGGCGAGCCGTGTTGACCATTTCTTCCATCAGGTCGTCGGCGTCAACCACGGTGCCCTCGCGGCTCTTCATCTTGCCTTCAGGCAGCTCTACCATGCCATAGCTGAAGTGCACCAGGTCCTTGCCCCACTTAAAGCCTAATTTGTCAAGCAGCAGCGACAGCACCTGGAAGTGATAGTTCTGCTCGTTGCCCACCACATAAATCATCTTGTCGATGGGGTAGTCTTGATAGCGCAGCTTGGCAGTGCCTATATCCTGAGTCATATACACTGATGTGCCGTCACTTCTCAGGAGCAGCTTTTGGTCAAGACCGTCACTGCTAAGGTCAGCCCATACCGAGCCATCGTCTTTGCGATACATGATGCCCTTGTCGAGGCCTTCGAGCACTTTGGCTTTGCCCTCGAGATAGGTGTCAGACTCGTAGTATATTTTGTCAAAGCTTACGCCGAGGCGCTTATACGTCTCGTCAAAGCCGGCATATACCCACTCATTCATCATCTGCCACAGCGAGCGCACATGCGGGTCTTTTTGCTCCCATTTGCGCAGCATCTCGCGTGCTTCCTGCATCAGGGGCGATGCGGCCTCGGCTTCTTCTTGCGTCATGCCTTGGCTCATCAGCTCTTTGACCTCGGCTTTGTAGTGCTTGTCAAAGGCCACATAGCAGTCGCCAATGAGGTGGTCGCCTTTGATGCCGGTGCTTTCGGGGGTGACTCCATTGGCCCATTTTTCCCATGCGAGCATTGATTTGCAGATATGTATGCCGCGGTCATTGACGATGTTGGTCTTTATCACCTTGTTGCCGCATGCTGCTAATATTTTGCTCAGTGAATAGCCCAGTAGGTTGTTGCGCACATGTCCCAGGTGCAGCGGTTTGTTGGTGTTAGGCGATGAATACTCCACCATCACCAGCGGTGAGTGCTCGTCGGCGGCCTTGACGCCGTAAGCAGGCGTTGATGCTATTGTCTGCAACACGCCGTTCCAGTAAGTGGAGCGTATCACCAGATTTAGGAAGCCCTTTACCGTGTTGTATTTCTCCACTATAGGCTCATTATCCACGAGCCACTGTCCTATCTCGTTGGCTACAGCTTCGGGAGCCTTGCGTGCCGCTTTGACCCATGGAAACACCACTATGGTCATATTTCCTTCAAATTCCTTGCGAGTGGCCTGCGGCACTATGCTTTCAGGCGACACTTCAAGCTCGTAGAGAGCCTTTACGGCGTTGCTCACACCTTTTGTGATTATGGCGTCTAATGTGTCTGACATTTCTGTGCAATATATATTGATATTCTTGTATTGGAGCGGCAAAGTTACTAATTTTCTTGTCAATAATGCTATTTTTAACTTATTTTCCGTCCTTTTGGTTATTTATTTGCTGAGCTTTAGCCGTCAGCCATGGGGTAGGGCGTATGCTCTGAGCGCGATTTATGTATTCTTGTGCTTTGTCATTGCGCCCCACTGATATATAATATGCGGCGAGGTTGACGGTGGCATCATACTCGCGTGGTTGTATCTCCAGTATGTGCAGCCATGTGGCCTCTGCCTTGTCATAGTCATCTATAAGGACATATCCCTCGGCGAGGTTGCCCAAGAAGGTGACATCATCAGGCAGGCCATGGAGCATCACCGTGGCATATTCTATTATCCGGGCGCCATCGTTGCGATATAGATAGTAGTCAAGCAATCGCCTGTCAATGGCACGGCGTATGTAGGGCTTGCTTTGCTGCAGGCGTTTCAGCAGCCCGGAGTATATCTCACTATGCCCCACGGCATACGACTCCGAGCGTACTCCATCGAGCACGTCGTCAAAACCTATGCCGTGAGCCATTGCCCTTTCAACCATCTCCGTGGGCATCACGGTGTCGGCGATGAGCGTGCTTGCCACGATGGTGCGTGCATACGAGCTGACGCTGTCAGGGCGCTCTGACAGCATTATCTGATACAGCGCGGCGGCGCTGGCCCATTCGCCGCCGTCGTAGGCTCGCGCTGCTCGCGCCTCATTGGTAGAGTAGGGCGTAGCGGCGCTCGCCATCAGCGTGGCGGCGGCTAACACTATCGGTATCAGTATCTTTGACAAGGTCATCTCTATGTGGGTCAATACTTAAATGAGCTGCCGCCCAAAAATTCGCGCAGCAAACTGGTGGTGGGTATCAGGTCAGCGCCGATAGGCTCAAAGTAGCTCAGGAAGCGCAGCAGACGGTATGCCTCGCTGTACTCTGCCACATCGTGCGGCACACGCTTGAGTATCTCCTCGGCCTGTACCTTCACTACTCCCAACTCAAACAGCAGCGAGGAGTTGAACGTAGCATCGGCGTTCTCCTGATACGGGAATATCCACCGCTCCTCGCCGCGGCGCACACTGGGCCATCGGCGTATTGTCTCGGTAGCTGACGTCCCGCGATATTTATGGTCGCGTATGATGCGGCGCAGCAGGCGGTTGTCAGTCGTTGATATCCAGTTGTGGTCATCGATGGTGATGGTGGTCAGGGCCGACACATACACTCTATACTTCATCTCCTCGGGTATCTGCGAGGTGAGTTCCGGATTGAGGCCATGGATGCCCTCTATCAGCAATATAGAGTTTTCTCCGAGTTGTATGCTCTTGCCGTTGTACTCGCGGCGGCCGCTCTCAAAATTGTAAGTGGGCAGCTCCACGCGCTCACCGCTGATGATGCGTTTGAGGTCGCTGTTGAAGAGCTCCAAATCCAGCGCATACAGTGACTCATAATCATATTCGCCTGAGGCATCGCGCGGTGTGTGTTCTCTATCTACAAAGTAATCATCGAGCGATATCATCTGCGGCTTGAGCAGATTGGTCATCAGCTGTATGGCAAGGCGCTTGTTAGTGGTGGTCTTACCCGACGACGATGGGCCGGCCAGGAGCACCACTCGTGCGCCGCCGCCTTGGTATCGGCGCGTTATCTCATCGGAGATGCGAGCCAGCGCTTTATCGTGCAGGGCCTCGGCCACGTTGATGAGCTGAGGGGTGTATCCGTGGAGCACCGCCTGATTGAGCTGCGCCACATTGTGCACGCCGAGCACATGGTTAAATTTTACATAGTCGGTGAAGGCCTTGTACATCTTTTCCTGCGCTATCGGCCGGCGCGCCTCATCAGGCCGCTCCGGCTCAAAGCCTAATAGCAGCATGCCATCTTTGTAAGGCACCAGGTCAAACACGTCAAGATGTCCGGTGCTTGGCGCCAGATTGCCGTAGTAGCTGTCGCATAGGCCGTCAAGGCTATAATATACGGTGTAAAGCTCGTGGGTGGTGCGCAGCAGTCCGGCTTTGTCGTCAAGGCCTTGCTTTTCAAAGATTTCTATTACCTCATCGGTGAGGCGCTCATGGCGCTCAAAGGCCAGGTCGCGGTCTATGATGTCCTGCATGCGTGCGCGTAGGCGTCCTATCAGCTCGGCGCTGACACTCTCCACTCCTGTGAGATGACAAAAATAGCCTCGCGACAGCGAGTGGTCAATACGCAGGCCCGCGCCATCGCATAATTCGTGCACGGCAAGATACAGCACCATACATAGCGAGCGTATATACACGCGCTCGCCCGAGGCTGTAGTCTTAGGCAGATACTCCACCGTTTTGGGGCTATACACGGCATAGTCCAGCCCCACGGTCTTATTGTTAACGCGAGCGCATATCGCTCTAAACGGCAACTGTGGCTTCAGCTGCCGGGCTACCTCTGACAAGGTGATACCGCCGGCTACCTCTATCGTGGTGCCGGTATTGATACATTTCAGGCTTATGGTTTGTGCTTTCATCATCGCAAAGATACGAAATAGTATTCACAATCAGCACACCATGGTGATGCTTTCACTGCTAAAAAAGCAAAATTTGACGCTCCGGGCAAATCTCTGCCTGTTTCGGCCAAGATCCGGCGCTTATCATGATATAAATTTAGTGCAGCAGTCTGTTGGCAAGGATTTTTTGGCTACCTTTGCAGTCAGATAACGATAACAAAACAGTTCTCACCCCGATGTCACCCACGACCGCTATGCAATGGCCTCGCCTCATCAACGACAAGCGCTTTGGCCTCGAAGACTACCATGACCCCAAGAGCCGCGGCGCTCGCTCTGACTTCCGCCGCGACTATGACCGCCTCGTCTTCTCCTCACCATTCCGTCGCTTGCAGAATAAGACCCAGGTGTTTCCCCTCCCGGGCAGTATCTTTGTGCACAACCGACTCACTCACTCTATGGAGGTGGCCTGTGTGGGCAAGTCGCTCGCTGACGAGGTGGCGCTGCTGCTGCGCCGCCGATATTCCGGTGAGCCATGGGTAGGCATCTTTGACCATATCGGCGACATCGTGGCGGCAGCGTGCCTCGCTCATGACCTGGGCAATCCGCCGTTCGGCCATTCGGGTGAGAGAGCCATCGCCACCTTCTTCAGCGAAGGTCCCGGCCATGCCCTCCGCGCCGAGCTCTCTGACGAGCAGTGGAGCGACCTTATCCACTTTGAGGGCAACGCCAATGCCTTCAGGGTGCTCACGCACCAATTCAAGGGGCGCCGCCGTGGCGGCTTTGCCATGACTTACTCCATGCTGGCCTCTATTGTGAAGTACCCCTACGAGTCGTCGCTCACCACCAAAGGCAAGTTTGGCTTCTTCACCACCGAGAAAGACGACTTTGTGCGCATCGCCGATGAGCTCGGCATGCTCAATCTCACTGACCCCGCTGACGCGCGCATACGCTATGCTCGCCATCCGTTGGTATATATCGTGGAGGCTGCTGACGACATCTGTTACGAGGTGATGGATATGGAGGACGCTCACCGCCTCAAGATACTCACCGCCGATGAGGTGATATCGGCATTTCTCAGCTATTTTGATGATGAAGACCAAGGCCACATGCAACGCGTCATGAGCAATATCGATGACGCTCGTGAGCGCATCGCCTACCTCCGCTCATGTGTGGTGGGGCGCCTCGTGCGTTGCTGTGCCGATGCTTTTGTCGAGGCAGAGAGCCTCATCCTCAATGGCGTCTTTGATGGTTGTCTCCTCGACCATATCCCGCAGCGCGAGCGCTCAGCATACGCCCGATGCAACGACATCTCATGGGATAAAATCTACTGTGCCGGCGATGTGGTCGATGTAGAGCTTGCCGGTAACCGCATCATCACCTTCCTCCTTGACAAGCTCATCGGGGCTGTCACGGCGCCGCAGCTCAATTACTCGCGCCTGCTCCTCGCCAAGTTCCCCGGCCAATATGATGTGCAGGCACCTACCACGTTTGGCCGCGTGCAGGCTGTGCTTGACCATATCTCGGCGATGACTGACGTGTATGCCCTTGACCTATACCGCAAGCTTTGCGGCTCTACGCTCCCTGCCGTGTGACGCTCACTCTTTGACGTTGTGGTCTGTGGCGTGGCGGGCGTTGCGATGTATGCCATCGAGCTTGCAGCGCCGCAGTGAGTTACCACGGAATATTTCGCGATAGTCTTCTTCGCTCAGATGCTCCAGAGCCTCACGGTCCAGCGCCATTAGGCGTGGCTCCGGCTCAAACTCGGCTATTGCCGTAGGCTCGGCATCATCACACTCTCTGCACGCACGCCTACACTCGTCGCAGCCGCAGATATGCGTCCCCAGGAGCGTGCCATCGGGCAGGTCACCGCGGTGTTCTATGGTGAGATAAGACAGGCAGCTCCGCGCGTCAACAGTGCCGTCAGGGCGCAAGGCGCCGGTAGGGCAGGCGCGCACGCAGGCGTCGCAGCCCGAGCATTGCAGGGTGCAGGGACGGTCGGCAGGCATCGCGCCGGTCCACAGCACTTCGCCCAGCACGCATGATGCACCCCTCCCCGGCACTATCAGATAATTATTGCGCCCTATATATCCCACACCGCTCTGCACGGCCCAGTATCTTTCGCGCAAAGGTGCGGTATCGACACACACGCGCGTGGTGCCGCCGCCTACCTCGCGCAAGTATGAGGCGAGGCGCTCCAGGCGCTGACGCACCACATCGTGGTAGTCACGCCCTAAGGCATAGTCGGCAATATGGGGGTGATGCTCGCGCCGAGCATAGCTGAAGGCGCACGATATGATGGTGCGCGCGCCGTCAAGCAATAATTGCGGATTGCGGCGCACATCGGCATATTTCTCCAGATAGGTCATTGTGGCGTTGCAGCCGCTCTCCACCCATCTGCGGTAATGCTCATCGGCTGCGGCCGACACCTCGGCTACGGCGGCAAAGCCGCAGGCTATAGCGCCCACCTCGGCCGACAAGGCATATTGCCGCACCGCCTCGGCAAAGGCTGCATCGCTACATAGGCAGTGTTCTGAACTCATAGCCTTGTGACTGCAACCACTCTATGGCCGCCGGCAGTGCTCGGCGCATATTCTCCCAGGCCTTGAGTGAGTCATGAAACACGATGATGGAGCCGTTGCGAGCATAGCGCTTGACGTTGGCGAGCACCTGCTCGGCCGTCAGTTTTCGCGAATAGTCGCGCGTCACCAGGTCATACATCACCAGGTTATAATGCTCCTTGATGGCGCGTGCCTGCTTCCACCGCAGCAAGCCGTGTGGCGGCCTGAACAGCGGACTGCCTATCAGGGCATCGGCCTCGGTGATGTCGCGCCAATATCGCCATGACATTGACCGCATGCCCTGCAGGTGGTGCATGGTGTGGTTGCCGTAGCTATGGCCGCGGCGGCGCACCTCTCTATACAGCTCGGGATTGCGGCGCACATTGTCGCCCACCATGAAAAAGGTGGCCTTCACTCCATAGTGGTCGAGGGTGTTGAGCACCCACGGCGTGCATGGCTCCACGGGTCCGTCGTCAAAGGTCAGATACACCACGCGGCGTCCGCGCTCCTTGATGCGCCATATAGCCTCGGGGAAGAGCAGGCGATAGAGCAGTGGCGGTCGTTCGATAAGCACGGGCTATTGTCCTTTAGCGTTGTATTATGACATGGTCATTGTGGTCAATATCCCAGCAGCGCGCGCCACTGCACTTTCTCTATGCCATATTTCTTGCATAGCTCATCGGTGACGGCCATGGCGGGCACTCCGGTGATGTCGTGCAGGCGACTCATATTGATAGCGTCCTCCAGCACAGCTGCCTGAGAGCTGCTGATGCTTTCAGTGTATCCTGACAGCTCATCGGTGGTCATACCATCAATGTAGAGCAAGGCAGCCCATCGCAGGTCATACTCCACGCCGGCGCGACTATACAGCGCCTTCGCCGCGGTCTCATCGAGTTGCAAGCCTTTGGCGATGACAGCCTGAGCCATCTTCACGCGGTTGAGCAGAGCCACCGTGGCCCCCAGGTACTGCATCGTGGTAAGCTCGGAGCGACCCATGCGCAGCAGCTGCGACGGCGTCAGTGACGCACCATACTTCACTATTTGGCTGTAACGCGGCAGCTCGGCTTGCAACAGCGCTTCGGCGTGCTGCAAATCAGCGGCTTCGCCCGTGGCCACATATAAGTCGTAGTACAATCCTGCGATATACACGCCCATCATGCTGTCATACAGCGATACCGTGCCGGGCAGCTTGGTGCACATGGTGTTGAGCAGTGTGCGTGCCATGTCACTGTGGGTAGCCATGGCTGACTTGTCGCCACGCTGACGTGCATTCTCCTTAGCCCACTCTGATGCCGGGTGCTCGCCATCGGCCATCAGGTCCTCCACTACGGTGTAGATGGCTGAACGCGTGCTTGACACCATGCGGCGCACTGTCTCGTCGAGATACAGCTTCTCAGCTCCCGGCTGGTCAAGACCGCCCCAGCGGAACGAGCCCATAATGTTCTTATATGCCGTCTCGGCTACCGGCGATGCCGGCGATGAAGCAAATGGTGTCACCTCCAGGGTCATACCCGTGGCATTGAGATAGGGGGTGAGGCCCAGGTAGTATGACGATGGCACCGTGGTGGCGAAATATACCGGGCGGCTGAAATCGTTCTTTACCGTATTGGCCACGATGTCGAGCGACAGCACTCTGCCGAGGCTTGCTCCTGACCCTAAGCGCGACAAATCGGTGCGTATATCGTCAAGATATGGATATAGGCCGATGCTGTCGGTGCTGTTGGGGTTCAAGCCATAGTGAGCGGCGGCGGCGTGGCGATTGACGGGCATCACCACATTGGGGTAGAGCATAAAGGGCGCGCCATAGAGCCGCTCGTCTGACTTATAAAGGTCGCGCAAGGCTGTCTCGGCGTCAACCACGGTGTCTGATGGTATCACAAAGCTATATGCGAGGCGCTCATATCGATAATCGGCGGGTGTGGCATACATATCCACAGCCTTAGCCTCGTAGGTGGGGTGCTTGAGCTGGTTGGCATACCAGTCGGTGGTGAGATATGACAGATTGACCACACGCACATCGGTGCGATAGCCTTCCACCTCCTGAGCATACCACAGCGGGAACGTGTCGTTGTCGCCGTTGCAGAATATCACGCCGTCTTTGCCCACTGACGACAGGTAGTTCATACCGAAGTCGCGAGTGGTGTATCGGCCTGAGCGGTCGTGGTCATCCCATGTCTGCGATACCATCTGCAGGGGCACTGCTATGCCTATGGCGCATGCCACAGCCACCGTGGCCCACTTGGCGCCTTGTGGCAGCACGCCCTCGCCTTTGCCGTCGCGCGGATTGACGAAGCGCTGCAGCAGGTCGCGCAGCAGATAGCCGATAGCAGGCACGCCTATGCCTATCCAGATGGCAAAGGCATAGAATGAGCCGGCAAAAGCGTAGTCGCGCTCGCGCGGCTGCCCGGGGGTCTGGTTGAGGTAGAGCACTATCGCGATGCCCGTCATAAAGAAGAGGAAGAACACCACCCAGAATTGCTCTATGCCGCGCTTGGCATCAGCGCCTTTGGTGTATAGCGCCTGCCACAGCAAGCCTATAAGGCCTAACAGCAGCGGCAGCATGTAATATACATTGTGGCCTTTGTTGCCCTTGCCATATTCGTCAGGCAAGTAGGTCTGGTCGCCCAGGCGCATATTGTCAATCACCGGAATGCCCGAAATCCAGTTGCCCAGATGAGGCTCGCCGTTGCCTTGAAGGTCGTTTTGGCGGCCGGCAAAATTCCACATAAAATAGCGCCAATACATGTGATTGAGCTGATAGTTGAGGAAGTAGCGCAGATTCACACCGAAGCCTGGCTTCCAAGCAGCCACCTTATCCACGGGGTTGCCGTCGGCGTCGATTGATGTCACTATCTCAGTCTGGTGGTGCATATAGGGCGCTACCTCATACATCGGCGCAAAGCCCTGCTCGGCCCAGCGTGCTCTCACCTCTTGGGGTATCTCGTCAATATCGGGAGTGGCGTATTCAGCCCACCCTTTGTAGCCGTCGGTATGCGCCGAGCTGTAGATGCGCGGAAACAGTGATTTCATGTCGGGACACTCGGTGTATTCGGGCTTCTCTACGCTCTCCACATAGCGGTCGGGCTCATCGGGAGTGCGCTTCACCACCTTGGTGTAATTTTTGGTGATGGTGCTGATGGCGTTGCCATCGTCATAGCGGAGATAGCCGTCGAGCACCCGCGTCTGCGGACGTCCGTAGTCGTCAACGGCCACATAATAGTTGCCTGAGCCTTCCGGGTATTCTTGGGTCTGTAATGCCTCGGCAAAGGTCACACCATAGAAGAGCGGGCGCTCGCCATACTGCTCGCGGTTGAGGTATGACGACAGGGCGAAGACATTGTCAGGCGCATTCTGATTCATCGGCGTGTTGGCGCCGGCGCGTATCAGAAGCAGCGCATACGATGAATAGCCCACGAATATCACGAAGACGCTCAGCGCTATCACATTGAAGATGCGCACCGGTACCGTAGGGCAGAACAGCCACAGATACACTGCCAGTCCGCCACACAGCAGCAATGCCAATAGCCACGATGAGCCGATAAACAGGATACCCGACAGTATCATAGCCACAAAGAAACTCAGCTTGATGGCCGCCGAGCTGCGCTGTGTCTGTAACTCGTAGATGGCCCACACAAAAGCCGTGACCAAGATGATGGCGTAGATGAGCACGCCCATATTATAGCTGAGGCCTACCGTGTTGACAAAGAATAGCTCAAAGCCCTGTGCCACTTCGATAAAGCCGGGCACCAAGCCATAGAGGATGGCGCCGACCACTATGCACGACACACCCAGCGCTATCAGCGACCCCTTGGTGTTGATGTCCTTAAACTTGCGGTAATATATCACAAGGCCTATGGCCGGGATACACAGCAAGTTGAGCAGGTGCACGGCGATTGACACACCTATTATATATGCTATGAGCACCAGATAGCGGTCGCTATGCGGCCGGTCGGCGCGGTTTTCCCACTTCAGTATCAGCCAAAACACCAGCGCGGTGCAAAACGATGAGAAGGCATATACCTCGCCCTCGACGGCCGAGAACCAGAACGTATCGCTCCAGGTGTAGGCCAGCGCGCCACACACGCCGCCGCCCATAATCAGCAGCAGCTTGCGCAGCGACACCTCAGAGGCATCGTCCTTGACTATCAGCTTCTTGATAAGGTGGGTGATGGTCCAGAACAGCAGCAATATCGTGGCGGCGCTCAGCAATGCCGACATAGCATTGACGGCAACGGCGGCATTCTCGATTCCCGCGCCCGTGATGGTCACAAAAAAGCGTGCCGCAAGCATAAAGATAGGGTTGCCCGGCGGGTGACCCACTTCGAGCTTAGCGCCCTGAGAGATAAACTCCGGGCAATCCCAAAAACTGGCCGTGGGTTCTATCGTCAGCAGATACGTGACAGCGGCTATCACAAAGCATAGCCAGCCCATGGTGTTGTTGATGATATTGTATCTTTTCATTCTTGCGTCGTTAGTTTTTTATAAATTTGTCGCAAAGGTACAACAATTTTCAATATTTATCCGTAATTTTGCGCTCGTAATACACTTATAATTAGTTAAACAATATTATATGAATACCATAGACTTCGGCCTCCAGCCCTCGCTCGTGAGCCAATATCTGATGGAAATGCGCTCGTGCGACATTCAATCTGACCCCCTGCGCTTTCGCCGCAACCTCGAGCGTTTGGGCGAGATAATGGCCTACGAAATCAGCAAGACTCTCAAATACACCACTGTCAGCGTCACTACGCCGCTGGCCACAGCCCAGTGCCCGGTCATCGATGAGCAAGTGGTCCTCGCCACGATATTCCGCGCCGGTGTGCCTTTCCATCAAGGCTTCTTGCAATATTTTGACCGCGCCGAGAATGCTTTTGTCTCCGCCTACCGTAAATACAAGGAGAAGGAGAGCTTTGATGTGCTCATCGAGTACCTCGCTTCGCCTCGTCTCGATGGCAAGACACTCATACTATGCGACCCGATGCTCGCCACCGGCGCCTCTATGGAGCTAAGCTATCGTGCTCTCCTGACCAAGGGCGTGCCGGCTAAAATCCACATCGCCTCAGTGATTGCATCGCGCAAGGCTGTCGATTACCTCAATCAGGTGATGCCCGCCGATGCCACGCTATGGGTCGGAGCTATCGATGACGAGATTAACGCACACAGCTACATAGTGCCGGGGCTCGGCGATGCCGGCGACCTCGCTTACGGAGCTAAGGATAGCTGATTTCAGGCCTATTGTGAGTGTTTAAGGTTAAATAATCTTAATTTTTGGCCGTTTTTTTCAAAAATGAGCAACGTTTTTTCACCTAACGTAGTTGTAATTAAAAAAATAGTTGTAATTTTACGCCCAAATTGCTGGATAATAACTTAACACAACAATATTAATAGTAATTTCTATGAAAAAGATTACTCTTTTAGCGTGTGCATGCGCCATTGCTGCATGTCAGTCGGCCTTTGCACAGGAAGCTACTCAGGAGATAACCTATGTAGAGGATCCTTCACAAGGGTTGCTGCTGAATCGCTTTAAAGACAATTGGTTCATTACCGCTCAAGGTGGTGTGGCTACTTATTTCTCTCACCACGATGTACACCGCAATTTGTCTGACCGCTTCACTCCCGCTGCCGGTCTGTATGTAGGCAAATGGTTCTCTCCCGTTTTCGGTGGTCGTATCGGTGCTGACTTCATTGGCCTCAAGGGTCTCGCTGAAGCAGGCAACCCCGGCATCAACCCCAACGAGCCTATGGTCGATGGTTATTACAAGACCTACCAAAACGCCGTAGGTCCGGCTCTCGACTTGATGATTAACCTCACCAACTGGTGGTGTGGCTACAAGCCCGGCCGCATCTACAATGCTACCGTATATGCCGGTGGTGGTGGCTACTGGACTCTCACCAAGCAGTATGGCCCCGATGGCGAAGGTCAAGGCTGGCACAACACCCACGATAGAATTCTCGCTTTCCGCGCAGGTATCATCAACTCGTTCAACGTAAGCAAGCAAGTGCAGCTCTCTCTGGACCTGCGCGCCACCGCTATGGACGGCATCAAGGATACCCGCGAGATGTGGGAAAACCGCACTTACCTCGCCGTGCAGGCTTACCTCGGCGTTACTTACCTCTTCAAAGAGCGTGAGTGGCATGCTCCCGTGGTGCCCGTATGCCCGCCGGCTGAAAACTGCGACGCCCTCCGCGCTCGTCTCGCTGCCGCTGATGCTCGCATCGCCGACCTCGAGGCTCAGCTCCGCGACTGCCTCAACCGCCCCGTTGAGAAAGTCGAGGCCAAGAAGGCTCCCCTCGCTACTATCTACTATCCCATCAACGTATATCGCCTAACCCGCGATGACAACAACGTGCTCGAGGCTGTGGCTGAGGTCATGAAGTCTAACCCCAACAACCACTACACCCTCACCGGTTGGGCCGATAACTATACCGGCAACGATGCTATCAACATCCGTCTGCGCAACAACCGTGTCAACGGCGTGCAGAAGAAACTCGTGAAGTGCGGCGTGCCCGAATCGCAAATCACAGCCACCATCAACAATGGCAACCTCTGCGACCTCGGTGAGAAGTATGTAGCTCTCGACCGTGCCGTTACCATCGAGGAAGACTGATTATCATCTGATAAATAAATCATAGCAAAGCGCGGCGTGTCCTCTGTCTTTTTTGAGGAGCGTTGCGCTTCGCTTTATTAGCCAATCCTATCCATACTATTTTTTGTCACTCTAAATTTTCCCTACTGCTATGTTATGTCCGAAATGCAAGGCTGA
>JAEDNZ010000216.1 GCA_016302215.1 Muribaculaceae bacterium | reverse complement strand
GCTCGCTGAAAACTGTTAATATAAATGAATTATAGGTGGTAATTGTGGGATTATGTGTAATTTTGCGCGAAAATGGCTCTATATATAACAATAGACTCGGGCAACAGCGCCACCAAAGCCGCCCTCTGGCGCGGCGATGACATCGTGTGCCTCGGCAGCGCCGACGAGGTGGCGCGCGCTATGGGCTGCGGCAAGGCCGACGCCGGCATCCTCTGCAGCGTGGGGCCCCACAAGGCCGAGTGTCTGAGCCTCTTGAGCGAGACATGTGTGCGCAGCTATGACCTCGGCGCCGATACCGCGCTGCCCTTCAGCGTGAGCTATGGACCCGGCCTGGGCGCTGACCGCCTCGCCGCCGTGGCCGGCGCGTCAGAGCGTGCCCCGCACCGCAGCCTCTTGGTGGTAGATGCCGGCACGGCAGTGACCTACGACGTGGTCACCGACGGCGGCGACCACCGCGGCGGCAACATTGCTCCCGGCGCCACCCTCCGCGCGCAGGCCCTCGCCGCCCACACCGCGGCGCTGCCCGCCGTGATGCTCGCCGGCGACACGCCGCTGACCGCCACCGCCACAGCCGACGCCATACGCAGCGGCGTGCTCCGCGGCATAGTGGCTGAGATAGAGTATTACCACCGCCGGCTGCAAGGCGCCGTGGTGGTGCTCACCGGCGGCGACGCCCCGCTGTTGGCGCCTCTGCTCGCCGCCGACGGCTATGACGCCGCCACGCTCATCATAGAGCCTAAATTAGTACATATAGGATTAAAAAGTATCTTGCAATATAATGAAAACCGGTATCATTAAGTCCATCGCCGCTGTGGCGGCGCTAATCATATCCTCCGCCACCGTGCTCATGGCGCAAAACGGCGTGGTCACCCCCTATTCGCGCTACGGCTACGGCCTGCTCAGCGACAACGCCTCGGCGGCGCAGCGCCAGATGGGAGGCGTGGGCTACGCTATGGCCTCCGGCCGTCAAATCAACGTGATGAACCCCGCATCCTACGCCCGCATCGACTCTCTGACATTCCTCTTTGACATGGGCGTCACCGCCACACAGTTGTGGCAGAAAGAGACCGTTGGCGGCGCCGAGGTCAGCGATGCCACCTTTGGCGGCGGCCTCGACTATGTCACCATGCAATTCCCGCTGAGCAAGCGCATGGGCATGAGCATCGGCTTGCTGCCATTCTCGTCAGTAGGATATGCCTTCGGCAATGATATCGCCCACGGCACCGCCTCGCGTCAAGGCTCCGGCAGCATCAACGAGCTATATGCCGGCGTGGCTTACCGCCCCTGGGGAGGCCTCTCGTTAGGCTTCAATATAGCCTATCTCTTCGGTACCATCTTCAACGACACCTACGCCATCACACAGTCAGGCTCCACCTCGCTGTATGAGCGCCAGTTAGAGGTGCGCGACTGGTATCTCAATATCGGTGCCCAATATGTGCAGCGCATCGGCAAGACTGACCGCCTAACCCTCGGCCTCACCTTCAGCCCCGGCAAGGACCTCCACGGCAACACCCGCACATACTACTACGACATCGACAAAGAAAACCCCGAGGCCAGCGGCAACAACCCCCTCGCCGGCAGATACTCCTTTGCCTCAAGCTGGGGCGCCGGCGTCAGCTATGAGTGGCGCAGCCGCCTCCTCGTGGAGGCTGACTTCACCTACCAGCCGTGGAGCAAAGCCAAATACCTCGACATCAACAACAACAGCGAGGGCGTGCTCACTGACCGCTACAAGATAGCCGTGGGCCTGCAATGGCAGCCTAACCCCCGCGGCAGCTATCTGCGCCGCATACAATACCGCCTCGGCGGCAACTATGTGCGCGACTACATCATCGTCAAGGGCAACAACGTGCGCCAGTATGGTGTCTCCATGGGCTTCGGCTTCCCCGTGCCCGGATTTAAGAGCGTCGTCAACCTGGGCGTCAGCTGGCTGCGCCGCCAGGCCACGCCCTCCCCGCTCATCCGCGAAGACTACCTCCAGATATCCCTGGGCGTGAACTTCAACGAAATGTGGTTCCGCAAGAATAAACTATACTAATCGCCACTCAGCAGCCACGCGCCGGCCTCCACCACCACTGACGGTGGCCGCCGCAGGCACGGATTATGAAATCGCTATTGGTCGCAACATTCGCCGTAGGCATCACCGCCGCCCTGTGCACCACCACCTCGTGTGGCGAAGAGCAGCATAGCTATGTGGCTAACGTCGGCGACACCGTGGCCACCATGGCCACCACCGATGTGGAGACATTCATCTCCGACTCCGGCTACACCCGCTATCACATCACCGCCCCCGTGTGGCGCATGTATGAGGAGGCGCAAGAGCCTTACTGGCTCTTCCCCCAAGGCCTGCAGTTAGAGCATTATGACCTGGCGATGCATGTGCAGGGGCGCGTCACCGCCATCGAGGCTCGCTACTTCAGCCGCAAACGCCTGTGGCAGCTCGACGGCAATGTGCGCATGGTCAACACCCTGCGCGACAGCTTCCTCACCGAGCAGCTCTTCTGGGACCAAGCCGCCCGCAAGGTGTATAGCGACTCATTCATACATATCGTGCGCACTGACCGCATCATCGAGGGCTACGGCTTTGAGTCAAACGAAAACATGACCGCCTACACCGTGCGCCGCCCCACCGGCATCATACCCGTGGATAAGCG
>JAEDNZ010000034.1 GCA_016302215.1 Muribaculaceae bacterium | reverse complement strand
CTATTTGAATAACCAGTTCAATTTCCAGACAAACCATGACTTATATTCGTCCACCAGACGGATGTACCGAATTCTTTGATAAAATAGAGCAATCTAATCTCTGATTTTTCACTCAGATATAAATAAGGAGAATTGAAGTATGAATTTCAATTCTCCTTTTGTTGCCTTGGAAGGATTCGAACCCTCACAGGCGGAACCAGAATCCGACGTGCTACCATTACACCACAAGGCAATTGTGTGTCACGCCTATTATAGGGCGTGTGGCTTTAACGGGTGCAAAGTTAAACAGGATTTTTTAATTGTGCAATAGTTGTGGCAAAAAAGATTGCATGAAGGGGTAAGTTTTTATGAAAGTTTTAATGTTTGGGGGGCGTAAAGGCTCTGCGGCGGCCGGTGTCAGAGGTCTAAGGCAAACAGTGCGGCGGCGTTGGCGGTGGTGGCGAGGGCCAGCTGCTCCGGCTCAATGTCGAGGGCACGGGCGCATTCGGCGGCTGTGTGGGTGATGTAAGCGCTCTCGTTGCGCTTGCCGCGATGGGGCACGGGTGCGAGATAGGGCGAGTCGGTCTCCAGGAGCAGCCTGTCGAGGCCTATGACGGGGATGCGTTCTCGGAGGTTGGAGTTTTTGAAGGTGACGATGCCGTTGATGCCGAAGTAGTAGTCGCCGATGGCTCTGATGCGAGCGATGTCGTCGTCAGAGCCGCAGAAGCTGTGCATCACCACGGGCACGGAGGGGTGTAGCCGCAGTATGTCGAGGGTGTCATCGAGGCCGTTGCGGCAGTGTATGATAAGGGGCAGGTGCAGCGACTCGGCTAATGAGGCTTGGGCGTCGAGGGCGTCGCGCTGCCGGTCTCTGAAAGTGTCGTCCCAATAGAGGTCGATGCCCACCTCGCCGATGGCCACTGGGTGTGCGTCGGCGCTGCGGGCAAGTATGGTGTCGAGCTGAGCCTGCCAGTGGTCATTGACTTCGGTGGGGTGTAGCCCTATGGCCACTGAGATGTTGGGCGGGAATGAGGCTGCGAGGGCGAGCAGGGGGTCGATGGTTGAGGCATCGACGTTGGGCATCACCATGTGAGTGACGCCGGCGTCGATGGCACGGCTGACGGCCTCTGAGGGCGAGTCAAATTCGGGCAGGTAGAGATGTGTGTGAGTGTCAACGAGCATCAGGGGGCATCAGTGAGTGCGCGAGGCAGAGCGTTGGGCCAGGTCGGTGAAGAATTGCAGGGCCTCCGGGGCGATGCCGGCGCGGCCTATAGCCACGAGCGCCTTGTCGAGGTATTGAGCTATGAGGTCGTTGCAGCGCTCGCCCAGGTTGATGCTGTCGTATATGTCGATGACGGCGGCAACGCGGTCAGAGGGGTCGAGCTTTTGAGAGAGAATGGCTGATAGCTGCTCGCCTCGCTCTTGCAGTGCGGTGATGAAGAGCCAGGTCTTTTTCTCGTTGACGATGTCGCCTCCTATGCCTTTGCCAAAGAGCAATGGGTCGCCGTAAGTGTCGAGGTAGTCATCGCGGAGCTGGAATGCAAGGCCGAGGTTTACGCCGTAGTCGTAGAATGCTTGGCAGACGCTGCTGTGGGCATCGGCGAGAGTAGCTCCCATGGCGCAAGCGCAGCCTAAGAGCACCGAAGTCTTGAGGCGTATCATGCTGATGTATTCGTCGATTGTGACGTCGCGGCGGTGCTCGTAGTCGATGTCGAGCTGCTGTCCGCGGTAGATGCCCATCGCGGTGTCGTTGAATAGCGATAATATGCGAGGGAGCGCGTAGGGCTTGCAGTCGGCGATGAGCTGCGTGGCGATGGTGAGCATGGCATCGCCGGAGAGGATGGCTTGGGAGGCGTTCCAGCGGCGGTGCACGGTGAGCTGTCCGCGGCGCACGTCGGCGTTGTCCATAACATCGTCGTGGAGGAGGGTGAAGTTGTGAAACATCTCCAGTCCGAGGGCTTGGTTCATGACGTCGGCCGGGTCGCCACCGAGGGCGTGGTATGTGGATAAGAGCAGCGCGGGTCGCAGGCGCTTGCCTCCGCTGTCGAGGGTGTAGCGTATAGGCTCAAAGAGCGATGCCGGCGATTGCGAGAATTGCAGGTTTGCGATAGCGTCGGCTATCAGGCGACTGTATTCTTCAAATGGAAGCATAGTCATGACAGGTGGGGTGTGGGTGATGGTTAGTGCTGGTAGAGGAAGCGCTTGATGGAGCGTTTGGGTGTCTTCTCAAATTCCTCTTGGTGAATGCGATAGCGCGAGATGCGGCTGTAGGCGGGCAGCTCGGTGTTGAGGTGTTCCACGTTTTGCTGCATTTGTTTCTCGATGTCGGCCTCAGACATGCCCAGGCGAGTGGCGTTCTCAAGGTCGGGGTATATCAGCGCCACGAGCTTGTTGTCTTCCTCGATGATCAGCGACTCGCTGACATAGGGCATATTGTTGAGTTTTTGCTCTATTTCTTCGGGGTAGATATTTTGGCCTGAAGGGCCGAGTATCATGTTCTTGTCGCGGCCGCGGATGTACAGGAAGCAGTCGGCATCGATGGTGCAGATATCGCCGGTGTTCATCCATCCGTCTTTGTCAAATACCAGAGCTGTCTCATCGGGGTTTTTGTAGTATCCCATCATCACGTTGTCGCCTTTGAGCCAGAGCACGCCTGGGACGTTGGCGGGGTCCGGCGAGGCGATGCGTGCCGTCATGCGATCCACTATCTGGCCGCATGAGCCGGGTCTCTGCACGTCCCAGTCAGCGTAAGCCACGAGCGGGGCACATTCGGTCATGCCATAACCCACGGTGAATGGGAATTTGATGCGTCGCAGAAATGTCTCCACATCGGCGTTAAGGCCTGCTCCCCCGATAATCATCTCGTGGAGGTTTCCGCCGAAGGTCTGTGTGAGCCTGTCCTTGATTTTGCCCAGCAGATGGTCGTCAATGAAGGGCATGTGCAGCAGCAGCTTCATCATAGGCTTGTCAAGGAGGGGGAATACGCGCGTCTTGATGATTTTTTCGATGATGAGGGGTACGGTGACGATTAGCTTGGGCTTTACGGCTGCGAAGGCGTCCATGATAATCTTTGGCGAGGGGGTGCGCGTGAGGAAATACACATGGCAGCCTCTGACAAATGAGTCCATCAGCTCCACCATGAGGCCGTACATGTGGGCCAGCGGCAGCATACACACCACAGAGTCGCCTTTGGAGAGGGCAGTGAGCTTGGTGATGTAATACTCGATGTTGGACCACAGGTTGCGGTACGATAGCATCACGCCTTTAGAGAAACCGGTAGAGCCGGATGTGTAGTTGATGATGGCGAGGTCGCCCTCGGGCTGCTCGGCGTATTTGACATCCTCGGCAGTGAAGCGCTCGGGGTATTTGGCGCCGAAGAACTTATTTAGGTTGTTGCGGGCTCGGGTGAGCGTCTCGCTGCGAGTGAGCATGAGCGAGTAGTCGGATATCTGGAGCACGCCGATGAGGTCGGGCATCGAGTCCGGGTCAAGGTTTTCAAAGATGGCGTTGTCAGTAAACAGCAGCTTTGCCTCGCTGTGGCACACCAGGTGGTGAATGTTCTCGGGCTTAAATTCGTGGAGAATAGGCACTGTGACGGCGCCGTATGTTATCGAGGCGAGGGCAGCGATGGCCCATTGCGCCGAGTTGCGGCCGCAGAGAGCTATACGATCGCCTTTTTTGAGGCCGGCGTTTTCGAAGAGGAGGTGTAGCTTTTCAATCTTGCGCGCTACATCGCGATATTGAAACGATACGCCCTGGAAATCAGTGAGCGCAAGCTCTTCCCAGTTGTTGCGTATTGCTTGTGCTATATAAGCTATGAGAGAAGATTGTGTTTCCATGATGGATTGTGTAAATACATACAGACTGCAAAAGTACTAAAATTTCAGTAAAAGATAAAATAATGGGCTAAAAACGTGTGATATTGCGAAAAATAGCGTACTTTTGCATCACAACAATATAACATCAACCCCAATGAGAATATATAAAGCAATCTTGACGGGCATGGCCGCAGCGATGATGGCGGCGCAGCCTGTGGCAGCAGAGAATTACCGTGTAGAGATAACAGTCCCCACAGAGGCTGATGCCGAGGGGGCAATGGCCGTGCTCAAGGATTATGATAGCGGCGCCAAGCTCGATAGCGCACTTGTGACCGAAGGCAGGGTGCTTTTCAGTGGCGATGTGGCCGGCAGCCGTATAGCCCGCGTGGCTATAGATGACACGCCGGTGGCGCAGTTTATACTGGAGCCGGGCGATATTGCCGTGGATATCGCTACGCGCGATGTCAAGGGCGGCGCTCTCAATGCCACTATGGACAAGGCCATAGCACAGGTGAGCGAGGTAATGAAGAAGTTTAAGGGTGCAAGCTATGAGCAAGCTGCGGCGCTGGAGCGTGAGTATGAGGCATGCTGCGACAGCATCGTGGCGGCCAACGCCGACAATGCCGTGGGCTTGATGTTCTTCATCGAACTTGTGAGCGACTATGATGTAGATGCTATGGAGGCGGCGCTGACGCGTTATCCGCAATATCGAGAGTCCAAACGAGTGCAGAAGATGCAGCGCGCGCTTGCCAATAAGGCCGCTACGCAGCCAGGCAGCCGATATGTGGATTTCGAGGTCACTTATGAAGGCGTAACCAAGCGTCTGAGCGACTATGTGGGCAAGGGCGAGTATGTGTTAGTGGATTTCTGGGCCAGCTGGTGCGGCCCGTGCATACGCGAGATAGCCGTGCTCAAGGACCTGTACAAGGAATATGGGCCTCAGGGGCTGAAGGTGCTCGGCGTGGCCGTATGGGATGAGCCGGCCAACACCAAGAAGGCTATCGAGACGCATCAGATACCCTGGGAGTGTATCATCAACGCGCAGACTATCCCCACCGACCTGTATGGCATCTCCGGCATACCGTGTATTATCTTGTTTGCGCCTGATGGCACGATAGTGAGCCGCGACAAGCAAGACGACGCTCTCCGCGCCGATGTTGCCGCCGCGATGACAGCAGCGGCGAAATGACATTTCTGCGCAGCCATCGGCGAGAGCTGATAGTGATATGGTCGTTTGCTGTAGTGATAAATTTCATTATGGCAAACGATTCGTTTACTCACGAGCTGTTCAAGCATTACGATGAGGCGTGGTTCTATATGTGCGGCAAGGCGTGGGCCAATGGCATGACGCCATATCTTGATTTTGCCGACTCCAAGGGACCGCTGCTGTGGCTCATCTATGCCGCCGGTTATCTGATATCGCCCACAGACTATACCGGAGTGTGGCTGCTGTCAGTGCCGGTGTATCTGTTTTGCTTCACCTATTGCTATCGTGTGATGCTGCTGCTCAGCGGCGGCGAACGCAAGGTCTCAGTTATGGCCACGCTGGCAATGGCGATACCATATTTCACGGGCTTTCACTTTGAGATGCGCACCGAGGATTGGTGTCAGCCGGCAGTGATTTATGGCATCTATCTTCTGCTGCGGGCGCTATGCGACGGCGGTAAATCGCCGCGGGCGGCAGAGTCGATAGCCATGGGCGCTATGGTGGTGTGCTGCCTGATGATGAAATGGACCATAGCGGCGGTGGTGTTGCTGCCGGCGGTGGCGGTGGTGTGCACCGCGAGCTGCAGCCGCCGGGCTGTGCTCAGCGCCCTGTGGATGCTCGCGGGTGGCGTGGCGGCGCTGGTGCCGTTTGCGGCGATATTTGCGTGGTATGGCAATTTTGACGCCTTTGTGCAGGAGTATTTTATGAGTACCTCGGCCACCATCAAGGTCAACGCTGCTACCTATATGGGCGATCTATTTGCGCTGGTGACCACGATACGTGTAGGGGCTGTGATTATAGCCGCAGGCGCCGCTGTGGCGTCGGTGCGCGTGGCGGGACGCCGTGGATGGTGGCTTGGCGGCTGTGCTGTGGCGTCGGTGCTCATTGCGGCGTGCAATGACCATGCTATTTACTACCAGGCTGTCAACAACGGCTATGCCGTGGGCATCGTGTATTTGGCGGTGAGGTGGCTGCACGGCAATAGCGCGGCGGTGAGGCATCTGCCGATGGGCGTGAGCTATGCCGCGATAGTGGCGTTGCTCACGGCGTATGCCTACGTGCTGCATCCGTCGTTTATCCCGAGCGACAGGCCCGAGACCTTCTATAAGGCGTGCGGCGTGATGGCAAGCATGGAGCATCCGCGCGTGCTCAATTATCGTATGCGCGAGACCGGCGTAGGCATCAATGCCGAGACGCTGCCGGCCACAAAGTATTGGGCTTATCAGGGCGGCGCTACCGAGGCGATGCGCGCTGATCAGGATAGCGCCGTGCGCGCCGGCGCGGCAGACTTTGTGGTGGCCAATATGTGTGACTCCGCTGACACCCTCTTCATCGCGTCGGGCTATAAGCCGGTGATGACCTTCAGAGAGTATGATGACAGCTATGTAATCCTTAGCCGACATGACATCACGGTGCCTGACGGTGATTTCCGGCCGACGATGCTCGACAGGCTGCTCAAACGGCCGATAGAGGCGTGTGAGGCGTGTGGGCGGTGATATGGCAGAGGGTGGTGACGAGCCGCCGGTTTGTTATGTTTTATTCGCAAAATGCTGTCGGTGACGTTAAATACTTATAAAAATCAGTACACACGCGCGCAAAAGCGGTACTGGTTTTTGCCCTTTTGGCCGTTAAATTATAACTTTGCACCTTGAAATAAGAAAAAAGATGACAATAAAGACTGCATTTTGGCTGACACTCATTGCCGTGGGAGCTACGGCAGCAGGGTGCAACGACGATGGCACGGTGCTCACGTCAGAGTCGTACAGCAGTGTGGCGATATCATCGTTTCATCTCTCGGCAAACGATGCTATAGCCCACCTGGACTCGGTGTACTTCTCCATCGACCTTGAGCGGGCTCAGATTTATAATGCCGACTCGCTGCCCTATGGCTCGGACGTCACGGCGCTGGTGCCCGTGGTGATGATGCAGACGGGCGCGTCAGTGGCCGAGCTCAAGTTTAAGACCATCGCCGGCGAAGATACGGTGAGCAACTATCTCACCAATTCGACCAATCCGGTCAACTTCGCTGCCGGGCCGGTGGAGCTGCGCATAGTGTCGCTTGACGGCACCGCCGAGCGCATCTACACGGTGAAGGTCAACGTGCACACCGTCAATCAGGACTCTCTATATTGGGGCGAGCTGGCTTACAGCACCTTGCCCTCGAAATTTGCCTCACCCACGCGCCAGCACACGGTGCGTCGTGGCGAGACCATCTATTGCCTCACGAGCGATGGTGCCGGCAGCTATTGCATGGCATCGAGCACCGACCCGTCGGCCGCGCAGTGGCGCCTGCAAGATGTGGCTTTCAGCTTTGAGCCTGATGTGGATAGCTTCACCGCCACTGATGACGCTTTCTACATCCTCGACGGCGACGGCGCTCTCTATCGCAGCGCAGATGCAGGAGCCACGTGGACGCCCTGTGGCAGCGCGCCGTGGCGTTATATCTTCGGCGCTGTCAACGGCTCGATAGTGGGCTCGGCTCTCAGAGACGGTCAGTGGGTGTATGTCACATATCCCGAGAGCGCCGAGCGGCCCATTGAGGCAGACTTCCCCGTGAGCGGTATGTCGCAAGCTGTCACGCTGACCACGTCGCTGTCAGGGCAAGAGTCGTTGCTCTTTGTGGGCGGCCGCCTTGCCGATGGCTCTCTGACTAATCGCACCTACGGCTATGACGGCACCAACTGGGCTCAGCTGAGCACCCGTGCTATCAAAGAAGGCCTTGAGGACGCAGTGATATGGCAATATGCCACACGCCATTACAGCTCATCGTGGAGTGCCACCGATTATTCGGCCATCTTCGCCATGGGCGGCCGTCGCAGCGATGGCTCTATCAACGACACCGTGTATGTGTCAGAAAACTATGGCATCACATGGGCCAAGGCTCCGGCGTCGATGCAGCTGCCTGAGGGCTTCGCCACCATGGCGCGTGGCCAGGCTTATGTCAGCAACACCGCTATGACGGCTGACCGCACCGCGGCGAGCCGCGCATGGCACTCAATACTGAGCTGTCGGCGCCCCTACGACACTCGCCCCATAGAGGAGTGGGAGTGCCCGTATATCTACATCTTCGGCGGTGTGGATAAGATGGGCGCACTGTACAACACGGTGTGGCAGGGCGTGATACTGCGCTATACGTTCAAGCCCATACAATAGGAGGATAAAGTCACACACACAGCACGATATCACTAAGCAATGATACGCAAGATAGTCATAGCCTCAATCATATTTATCACGCTGCTTGCCGGTCGATGGCAGGCAGAGGCGCAGACCGCGCCTTATAAATTCGATTTCGGAGCTATGATAGGCATGAGCGGCTATTTAGGCGATGCCAACAGCGCCTCTCTGCTCAAGCACCCCGGCATCTCGGCCGAGGTCGCCGCCCGGTATATCGCCAATACGCGCTTTGCTTTCAGAGCCTCGCTGGGCATGCTCACCATGAAGGGCAACACGGCCGAGATGGCCGACGTGCTGCCCGATATGGCATCGTATGAGTTCAGCTCCACGGTCTATGACCTTGGCGTGCGCGCCGAGTTTAACTTCTTCAATTATGGCATCGGCGAGACCTATAAACGCCTGAAGCGCTGGACACCATACCTGACGGTGGGTGTGGGCGCGTGTCTGGCATCGTCAGGGGGGCACACCTCCGTGGCGCCGACATTGCCCATGGGCTTTGGTATCAAGTTTAAGCCTCGCGAGCGCTTTAACCTGCTGCTTGAGTTCACGATGACCAAGGCTTTTGGCGACCATCTCGATGGGCAGGAGCTCAGCGACCTCAACCAGATAAAGACAGCTTTTTATAAGAACACGGATTGGTACTCTCGCATCAGCATAGGATTTTCATACGAGTTCGGCAAGCGGTGCGAGACCTGCCACTATGTAGAATAGCAAAAGAATAATCAAAGAATAATCATCGCATATCACCACCATCGGTAATCATATCATCAAGACTATGGCATCAATAGCAGATATAGACCTGAAGCGAGTGCCCCGGCATGTGGCCATCATCATGGACGGCAACGGCCGCTGGGCTCAGGCTCGCGGAATGGACCGCTCGGCCGGCCATGTGGAAGGCGTGGCCAGCGTGCACGACATCACCGAGGCGGCGTCAGACATAGGTGTGAAATACCTCACGCTCTACACCTTCTCCACCGAGAATTGGAATAGGCCCAAGGCCGAGGTCGATGCGCTGATGAACCTTATCGGCATCGCCATAGAGCGCGAGACCCCGATGATGCTTGCCCACAATGTGCGCATGACGATGATAGGCGATATGGACCGTATGCCTGCCGATGCTCGAGCACGCCTGGAGAAATGCTTTGCCGATACCTCCCACTGCACCGGCCTGACCATGGTGCTCGCCCTGAGCTATTCGGCGCGCTGGGAGATAACGCGCGCCGCGCGTATGCTCGCACAGGAGGCCGTCAGAGGCGAGATTGATGCCGACACTATCGACGACTCAATGGTGGCATCGCGGCTGACCACAGCAGCCATGCCGGACCCCGACTTGCTGATACGCTCGGGTGGCGATTTGCGCGTGAGCAACTTCTTGCTGTGGCAGATAGCCTACTCCGAGATATATGTCACCCCGATATTTTGGCCTGACTTCCGCAAGCCGCAGTTTTATGATGCAATAGTCGATTACCAGCGGCGCCAACGCCGCTTCGGCCTCACCGCCGAGCAGGTCAAATAGCTTCGGTAATGACAACGACAATATAGCCCCTTTCACCCGATACACATACAAACGTTATCACATCACTCACAACAAGATATAGCGCAACACCTAATATATATGCGACAAACACTGCTTGCCATCACAGCCCTCATCATGATGCTGCTGCCCTGCCGGGCGGCGGCCGATGCGGCTACAGACACGATATACAATCCATCGGTAATCTATTCGGCGATGCCTAAGGTCTATGAGATAGCGGGCATCAGCGTCACCGGCGCCCCCAACTATGACGACGAGATAATCCTGGGCTATGCCGGCCTCAAGGTCGGCGACCGCGTGGCTATCCCCGGCGATGATGTCACGGCAGCAGCCAAGCGCTTGATGCGCCAGGCGCTGTTCTCGCAGGCACAGTTTAAGTTAGTCAAGGTGGCGGGCGACAAGGCGTGGCTTGAGCTGGCCGTGCGCCCTCAGCCCCGCATCTCGGTGGTCAACTATATAGGCATGAAAAAAGGCGAGGCTAAGGACCTGCGCGAGAAGCTGCAGCTGATGAAGGGCAACCAAATCACTCAAAACATCGTCAACCGCGCCACCATGATTGTGCAGAAGTATTTTGCCGACAAGGGCTTTGGCAATGCCGAGGTAAATATCAGCCTGCACGAGGACCTCTCTGCGCCTAACGAGATGATTGTAGATGTCAGGGTCAATAAGCACGACAAGGTGAAGGTGCACAAGATATATGTGGAGGGCAACAAGGTGCTCAGCGATGGCAAAATCAAACGCACCATGAAGAAGACCAATGAGAATGGCAACATCTTCAACCTCTTCAAGCAGAAAAAGTTTGTGCGCACCGACTATGAGAATGACCTCAACCTCATACTCGAGAAATACAACGAGCTGGGATATCGCGACGCCAAAATCGTCAGCGACAGCGTGGTGGCCTATGACGAGAAAAAGGTAGATGTGCATATCACCGTAGATGAAGGCCGAAAATACTATATCAAAGATATCAGCTGGGTGGGCAACACCGTGTATCCTACCGATGTGCTCAATACTATCCTCGGCATGGAGGCCGGCGATGTATATAACCAGAAGATGCTCAATAAGCGCCTGAGCGAGGACGATGACGCCGTGTCAAACCTGTATATGGACCACGGCTACCTCTTCTACCAGTTGGTGCCCATAGAGCGCGAGATAGATGGCGACTCCATTGCCCTGGAGATGCGCATGGCTGAGGGCCCGCAGGCGCGCATCAACAACGTGGTGATCAACGGCAACGACCGCCTCTATGAGAAGGTGATACGCCGCGAGCTGCGTGTCAAGCCCGGCGAGCTCTTCAGCAAGAGCGACCTGATGCGCTCGGCACGCGAGATAGCCCAGACCGGCCACTTCAACCCCGAAAATATGGATATACGCCCCGAGCCTAACGAGGAAAACGGCACCGTGGATATCATCTTCAACCTGGAGTCAAAAGCCAATGACCAGATAGAATTTTCGATGGGCTGGGGACAGACCGGTATCATAGGCAAGCTGTCGCTGAAGTTTACCAACTTCTCAATCAAGAACCTCTTCCACCCCAGCACCTACAAGGGCGTGATACCGCAGGGCGAGGGCCAGACGTTCACCATCTCGGCGCAGACCAATGCCCGATACTATCAGGCCTACTCGATCTCATTCCTCGACCCGTGGTTTGGAGGCAAGCGCCCCAACTCGCTGTCGGTGTCGGCCTACTACAGCCGCCAGACCGGTGTCAACTCATCATACTATAACTCCACATGGGCCAACAGCGCCTATTACGGCCTCTATGGCACATACAACAGCGACTACTACAACAACTCATACCAGTCATCGTATGACCCCAACAAGGTGCTGCAGATGCTGGGCGTCAATGTGGGCTTCGGCAAGCGTCTGAGCTGGCCAGATGACTTCTTCACCTTCACCGCCGAGCTCGGTTATAACTGGTATTATCTGAAAAACTGGGACTACCTCTACTATATGAACAACGGCACGTCAAACGCCCTCGTCCTGGGCTTGACGCTGGCACGCTCGTCAATAGACAACCCCATGTACACCCGCAGCGGCTCCACTTTCTCGCTGAGCTTGCAGCTGACACCGCCGGCGTCGCTGATGTCGGGCAAGAAGGACTGGAAAGCCCTCAGCGAGAAAAACGACGAGGCCAGCAAGAAAGAGCTGTATCGATGGATCGAATACTGGAAGCTGCGCTTCAAGTCGCGCGTGTATATTCCGCTGGCCAATGCCGACGGCACCTACACGCCGGTGCTGATGACGCGCGCCGACTTCGGCTTGCTCGGCAGCTACAACAAATACCTCAAGTCGCCGTTTGAGACATTCTATGTGGGCGGCGACGGTATGTCAGGCTCATACACCTATGCCACCGAGACCATAGCGCTGCGCGGTTATGACAACGGCTCTTTCACCCCGTGGGGTAGCGAGGGCTACGCCTATACGCGCCTGGGCGTGGAGCTCCACTTCCCGCTGATGCTCCAGCCCTCCACCACGATATACGCCCTGTCGTTTGTCGAGGCCGGTAATGCCTGGACCTCGGTGAGCCAGTTCAACCCCTTCTCGCTCAAGCGTAGCGCCGGTGTGGGTGTGCGCATCTTCCTGCCTATGGTGGGTATGATGGGTATCGACTGGGCCTACGGCTTTGACAAGGTATTCGGCACACGCGGCGGCAGCCACTTCCACTTTATCCTCGGCCAGGAATTCTGACGATGCGATTAAACTTTGAGCCGCCGTCAGGTGTCTAATAACTAAAATTACCCCCGGCTGCCCGCAGCAGCCACCTAATATCATCAACGAAAACATAAGCAATAGAGATATGAAACGAATACTGTTAATACTCATAGCCGTGGCCGGCTGCTGCGCCGCCGCTTCGGCCCAGAAATTTGCCATGGTGGATATGGACTATATCCTGCGCAATGTGCCCAACTACGAGATGGCCAACGAGCAAATCAACCAGCTGTCGCAGCGCTATCAGAAGGAGATAGAGGCCCTCGGCAAAGAGAGCGAGACCATGTATCAAAACTACCTCTCTGACAAGGTGTTCCTCACCGACGAGCAAATCAAGAAACGCGAAGAAGAAATCGTGGCCAAGGAGAAAGAAGCCACCGAGCTGCGATACAAATACTTCGGCCCCGAGGGCGAGCTCTACAAGAAGCGTCAGACACTGCTCAAGCCCATCCAGGACGACGTGTATAACGCCATCAAGAAGGTGGCTGAGGAGCGCGGATATCAGGCCATCTTTGACCGCGCCTCATCGTCAGAGATAATATTTGCCTCGCCGCGTATCGACGTCAGCAACGAAGTGCTCGCCAAGTTAGGCTATTCCAAATAGTTTTACTATCTTTGCAGAGCAAAAGCAACAATTACACTGAAATTATCAAACAATAAACATATAATCCTACATGTTCAAAAAAATTGTCCTTGCCCTCTTAGTGGCCCTCCCTTTGTCAGCTGCCGCACAGAAATTCGGCGTAGTCAAAGTTGACGAAGTCTTCCAAGCAATGCCCGAAACAGCTACCACTCAGGCGCAGTTTACCGAGGCTTCTAAAAAGTATGAAGACGAGTTCCAGAAACTCCAAGAAGAAATCAACAAGCTCTACACCGACTTCCAGGCGCTTGACAAAGACGAGACCACGCCCCAGTCAATCAAAGAGCGTCGCCTGCAGGAGATCCAAGAGAAGGATCAGAAGATACAGCAGTTCCGCAACACCGCACAGCAAGACCTGCAGCGCCTGCAAGAGCAGCTCATCGCTCCTATCCAGCAGAAGCTCACTGATGCCATCAAGGCCGTGGGCGCCGAGGGCGGTTACACCTTCATCTTCCCCAACGAGCAGGCTATGATACTCTACTCAGGCACTGACGTTGTGGATATCACCGCCGCCGTCAAGGCCAAGCTCGGCATCAAATAAGTCAGACCCCCATCTATCACCCCATCACAGCAGCGAGAGCGCCCGGCGCCCTCGCTGCTGCTTTTGTATT
>JAEDNZ010000215.1 GCA_016302215.1 Muribaculaceae bacterium | reverse complement strand
TAATCTCCACGGTGCGGAAGCCCACGCGCGCCGATGTTGACTCCACCACGCGCCCCGAGGCATCGGCGATAGTCAGCACCATAGTGTAGAGCGTGGGGCTCTCGCAGCTCCATGACTTCACGCCTCTGATAGTAGTGCCGAAGCTGATAGTCTGCTCGGGCTCGCCACTCAAAGCCTTAGCTTGGGCAAAAAGACGCTTGCCGGCGGCATCATAGAGAGCCACATCGAGCTTGTGGCCGGCGACAGCAGCGCCGCACACCTGCGCATCTATAGAGAGCACGCCGTTGCGATAGGCCTTGTCGAGGCCGCTCTTGACAAAGAAGTCAGCAATGCGGGCATCGCGGGCCGTGCTGATGAGATACACATCGCGGTCAATGCCTGAGAGCCGCCAGAAGTCTTGGTCCTCAAGGTAAGAGCCATCAGTCCAGCGATACACCTCGCAGGCAACGATATTGTCAGCGCCGAATGTCACATAGTCGGTGATGTCAAACTCGGCGGGATTTTTTGTGCTCTGCACATAGCCCACCTTATGTCCGTTGATCCATACGTGCATGCCGGCAGTGCTGCCGGCAAAATGGAGCAGCACACGGCGGCCCTGCCAGCTCTGAGGCACCGCGAAAGAGCGGCGGTAGCTACCCACTGGATTGTCGCTATGGTCTATGTAAGGCGGATTTTTGGGGAAGGGATAGTTGATGTTGGTATATATAGGCGTGCCGTAGCCTTGCAGCTCCCAATTAGATGGCACGGGTATCTGCTGCCAGGCCGTAGCATCATAATCCGGCGCCTCAAAGCCCACGGCTCGCTGCTCCGGGTTAGGGGCGAAGTGGAAGCGCCACATCCCGTTGAGGCTCACAACAAAGGGCGAGACGCTATGATTGCCTGCGAGAGCGGCCTCGCGAGTGTCAAAAGGATAGAATGTGGCTCGTGGCTGCTCGCGGCCGATGGCAAAGACAGCAGGGTCTTCGGTGAAGCTGTCGGGGGCATCAGGCACGGATGCGGAGGCCGTCAGCGCCATCGCCGTCAGCGCTACACACGCCACGATGTGGCGATGCCACGATGCTTCGGTGGTAGTTTTTGTAGTCATGGTAAATAATTGGTAGGTTCTTAAAATGGTTTGGATCTTTTCTGCAAAGATAATAAAAAAAGCGCAGACTGACACCTTAATTTCGCAATTAAGATGCGGTCTGCGCTGTCGTTATTGCGCAATGCACTTTACATTGCCTTAAATCATCAAAATAATCCTAATGTCAGTCATTAAAATCATTTAGCAAACCACTGAATATCAGCGGTATCACAAATCAGAAGCGTATTTTTGAGCTGACACCTCCGGCACGAGTTACGATGCATACGCCTTTGACGCCACGCTCGCGAGCAGCCTCAACGCTGTCAGCAACGCGTATGCCTTGCATGTTATACACACCGGTGACAGGGCCTTCATCACCATTAGCAGTAATGTCAGCCACGCCCGACTTGTTGTGGAAATCAGCATAGTCAGCTGACTTGTAAAGTCTTACATTATCCACATCGAGCCATACATACTCGTTGCTGGTGTGGCCATCGACACCATCGCCGGGATTTGAGACATACAATTGCACGGCAATAGCCGAAGTGGTAGGCGTGAATTTATGCTCCACGAGCTCCCAGTGTCCGGTGGTGCCGGCGTTGTCATTGCTGTAAATGAGATCGCCCACCGAAGAGCCATCGCTGGCGTAGATGCGGAAGCCATGGCTCTTGTCAGCCAAGTTTGAGTATCCATATACCCAGCGCACCAAAGCATCGAGGCAATATTCCTCGCCGGCGGTGAGGCCGGTGATGATTTGGGTGGCCGTGCCGTCTTCCCAGCCGTTGCGGTCATAGCGGTGCATGCGCAGATGCTGTTTGTTGCCCTCAAAGATAAATGTGCCATCTACTTCGGGCTCGCGTATTGACGCCGCCACATTCCATACATCGCAGCTGAGCTTCCAGCCGGGCAGGTTGCCGTTAATGGTAGTGTAGTCAGGTATCCAGTTGTAGGGCACTCTTGTAGAGAAGTTGGTATCCTCAAAGTCGCCGTTTTGCACCAGGTTGTAGGGCGTGGGCATGGGAGTGCCGGTGGCGCCGCTTGCCGGGTCGGGGACATATATGTGCACGTAGTCAATGAGGTAATCACAGGGGAAGGGTGTATTCGTAAGCGAGCCGCCGTTAATACCACCGAGAGCCAGGTTGAGGAAGAGGTTTTGACCATTGAACTCATCGCGGAACGGGTTATAATCCACGCGGTTATACCACGATTGGTTGACATTAGGGTTGACGGTTCTGTCGAGCATCACCTCATTGAGGAGCATATCATCGACATACAGCTGTATCGAGGCTTCAGTCCATACCATCTTCCAGGTGTGGAAGTTGTCGCGAAAGTCAGCGGGCAGTGTGGAGTAGTATCTCACCTTAGAGGCCCACTGAGCGTTCCAACGCTCCCAGCCGCCCCATGCCACATTGGCGTGAAGCGCCTCTTTGCCACCGACAGGATAGTATTCCATGATGTCAATTTCGCCATAGTAAGGCCATTCGCCTCGACCTCCCGTTGACCATATCGCAGGCCAGCACCCCAGATAGCTGGGCACCTTGGCACGCACCTCCCAAATGCCCAGATAGTAGCCTTTTCTGAGCACTATTGACGAAGAAGTGTATT
>JAEDNZ010000214.1 GCA_016302215.1 Muribaculaceae bacterium | reverse complement strand
AGATGATACTCACTTTTGGTGATGTGTGGGGCGGCGTGCAGGGGCGTCAGCGGCCGTTTTTTACTTATTTTTGGTGATTGTGAGGCTCGGCGCCGCAGAGTAATTTTGCATCAAAAATTATAGCATACGATGAAAAGATTTTTACCGGTTTGTGTAGTCGTGGCACTCGCCGCCATGCCTTGCGATGCGCATGAGATGTCCGACAGCTTCACACAAAAGACGACTACGGCCAAGAAGATATTGGGCCGACTGAGCCTCGGCGGCTACGGCGAGGCGGTGTATTCACACAACTTTTACAGCGACAACTACTTAAGGTATAGTCACCCCGAGAATTATCAAGGGCAGAGCCATGGGCGCTTTGATGTGCCGCATGTGGCTATCTCAATAGGCTTTGACTTCGGCAAGGGCTGGTCTATGGGTTCAGAGATAGAATTTGAGCATGGTGGCTATGAGGCCGCCACGGAGATAGAGACCGAGGAGGCCGGCGAATACGAGACCGAGGTGGAGCGCGGAGGCGAGGTAGCCCTTGAGCAATTCTGGATACAGAAATCCTTTATGCCTCAGCTGAATGTGCGCGCCGGCTTGATGGTGGTGCCCGTGGGTCAGACCAACGCTTACCACCTGCCCAACGAGTTTTTCGGCGTATATCGCCCCGAGGGCGAAAACACCATCCTGCCGTGTACGTGGCGCGAGGTGGGTCTCACCATCTGGGGGCGTCTGGGCCGTCATTGGCGCTATGAGGCGATGGTGATGCCCGGTCTCGACAGCGAGCGCTTCGGCAACCAAGGGTGGATACATGATGGGTCGGCGTCGCCATATGAGTTTAAGATAGGCAACACCGTGGCGGGGGCGCTTCGCATCGACAACACCTCGGTGCCGGGACTTAAGCTTTCAGTCAGCGGATATGTGGGCAACTCGTTTTCAAATACGCTCTATCCCACCGCCAACGCCAAGAACGACGGCATTCACGGCACCGTGGCCATCGTGGCAGCCGGATTTATCTATAATGACCATAATGTGATAGTGCGAGGGTCATTTGACTACGGGCACCTTAGCGACTCCAAGCATATCACCGATTTTAACCGCACCATGTCAAAAGACTCGCCCTCCAAGCGTCAGGACGTGGCCGAGGCTGCCATCGCAGCGGGCCTCGAGGCGGGCTACAACCTCTTCGGGCTCAGCCCGCGGCTCACCGCCGAGCGCCAGAAGCTCTATGTCTTCGGCCGCTTTGACTACTATGACTCCATGCACACCATGGAGGTGGGCACACCCGCCGGGTGGTGTGGCCGCAAGCGCATCGCCGCAGGTCTCAACTATTACCCCATCCCCCAGGTAATCATCAAAGGCGAGTATGCCATAGGCTTGCTCGACAAGAGCACGTCAGGCCTCAAGTACAACAATGAGCCATCGATATCAGTCGGCGTGGCTTACACCGGTTGGTTTCTCTAATGCAGCCACCTTATATAATAAGTAAATAATAATATTAAATCAATCACCCATAAAAATTCTTGAGTATGAATATCAATACAATTATTGCCAAAGCGCTGATACTCTTGCCATTAGCGGCTATGCCTCTGACCTCGTGTAGCGATGATGGCGGAGAAGACACTCCCGGGGAGGCTCTCACGGCCAAAGAGACGGCCCTGAAGGCTGCCACAGTGGCCTACGTTGACCACACGGTGCTCCCCACATACTGTGATATGGCCGATGCCGCCATCGAGCTGTATGACCTGTGTCTGACGATACAGTCAAAGTGGGGTGCCGGCACCCTTACGTCAGCCGATATCTCCGCCGCCGGTGAGGCGTGGAAGCGGTCACGCAAGAGCTGGGAGCTGTCAGAGGCGTTTCTTTTCGGCCCGGCCTCGCAGCATAACATTGACCCGCATATAGACTCGTGGCCTCTCGACAAGGCCGCCATGGACGACCTGCTCGCCGACATCCGAGCCGGCAAATCATGGAGCATCGACAATAATGGCGGGTATGGCCTGCTCGGTTTCCACTCTATTGAATATATGCTCTTTGAGCTCAGCGCCGATGAGAATACGTCGCTGACGCACTCCACCTCCTACACCGCTGAGGAGCTGGAATACCTCTTGGCTGTGGCGCAAGACCTGCGCGACCAGTGTGTGCTGTTAGAGGCCTGCTGGGCCGGCGATGACAACATCAGCGCCGCCAAGCGTGAAATCCTCGAGGAGGCCGACTTAGGCTTTGGCGAGGCATACGGCACGGAGATGAAAAACGCTCGTCAGGCCGGCTCGCGCTTTAAGACCGATCAGGCAGCCGCCGAGGAGATAATCCAGGGGTGCATCGATATCGCCGACGAGGTGGGCAACACCAAGATAGGCCGTCCTCACTCGGCAGCCTCGCTTGAGGACAAGAACTATATAGAGTCGCCCTATTCGCTCAACTCCATTGAGGACTTTGTTGACAATATCCGCTCCATAGAAAACTCATACTTTGGCAGCGTAGGCGGCGATGCGTCGCTGTCAGACTATGTCAAGAGCGTCGATGCAGCCCTCGACAGCGAGGTGCGCCAGGCTATTGACGCTGCCGTTGCCGCCATTTCGCTCATCCCGGAGCCCTTTGCCAAGCACGCCACCGAGGCGGCAGCCGGCAAGGCCGTGACCGTAGTGGGTACCGACCTCGTCAACACCCTTGAGAAGGTGGCA
>JAEDNZ010000213.1 GCA_016302215.1 Muribaculaceae bacterium | reverse complement strand
TCTTCTGACCGCTTCGACCTGCAATACCCCGCCGAGGAGACCGTATTCGACGAAAACGGCAAGTGCGTAATATTCGTCTATGGCGGCCGTCACACCCTCTCTATCAACATCGACGGCTACAAGCCTCTCACAGCTAAGTTCAGCGTCAACACCGAGTACAACGGCGTATTCTCGCTCGAAGAAGACATCGTCACTCCTTACGGCCTCACCGCCGACATTGACCACAACATCTTCACCGGCTCTAACGACGTGACCATCACCTGGAACCGCGAGCAAGCCGTCTTCGCCGACGACTTTGAGAGCTACGAGCCTTTCGCCCTCGAATTCCAGCCCTGGACCGGCATCGATGCTGACAACTCGCCCGCCGTGGCCCTCGCAGGTCAGTATCCCAACGCTGCCCTCAACAACTACGGCCAGATTATCAACCCCTTTGCCGTTAGCCCGATGTGGGACATCAAGTACAACTACACCCTCGCGCCTCACTCCGGCAGCCAGTATGTAGGTTTTGTACAGCGTGCCAACAACAGCACCGGCAACGACTGGATCATCACCCCTGACATCGAGGTCGGCGACAACAATGTGCTGCGATTCTTCGCCCGCTCTGCTGACGCCGGCAAGTCGCACATCGCCGTGGGTATCACCACTGCCGAGACGCCTACCCCCGCTGACTTCACCACCATCTCTGACGGCAACTACCTCTCTATTGGATACGAGGAGTGGACACCCGTGACTATCGACCTCAGCGACTACGCCGGTCAGACCGTCAAGGTCGGCTTCCACGACGTTTCGCCCACAGGCAACCTCATGGCCATGATTGACGACATCTTCGTGGGCCGCATCAACGACGCCGCTCGCGCCAAAGCTCGCCGCCTGGCTGCTCGTTCGCCCCAAAACCCCAACGAGACTTTCATCATCAGCCTCAATGGCAAAGACGTGGCTACAACCGACGGCTACTCATTCACCATCGGCAATATGCAGCCCGGCACTCACACCATCGGCGTCCGTGCCAAGTTCATCACCGGCGAATCGCCCGAGGCTACTACCACCGTCACCATCTCTAAGGCTGACTACGCTGCCGTCAACTTCGGCGTCACCACCAACAACAACGTCACCCCCGACGACATCAGCGTTGAGCTCCTCGGCGAAGGCCGCGTTTACACCCTCAGCGTCAACGACGGCGTCGCTGCCGCCAAGTCGCTGCCCAAGGGCAGATACACCGCCATCGTGGAGGTGCCGTACTATGAGTCATTCGCTCAAGAGTTTGACATCACAGAGGACTTCTCTACATCTATCGAGCTGCTCGAAACCATCGTCAAGCCATTCAACATCACCGCCGACAGCGAGGAGACCGAGCTCGGCATCTTCGATGTGACTTTCAACTGGAACAAAGACCTCGGCTTCACCGACTCGTTCGAGGAATACGATGACTTTGCTACCGGCAACTTCGGCGACTGGACCACTATTGACAACAATGTAGATCCCTCTTACCCGATAGCTCTCAACGGAGAGATTGTCACATTCCCCGGCGCAAGCACTCCGCAAGCACCCGTTTCTGTGGCCCCGATGGTATTCAACCCCGAGGCAACAGAGCCGTCGATGGGCGAAGACCCCGGCGTCATAGCTCCCACTGGTCAGAAGACCGTAATCTTCATGGGCCCGCAAGGGGCTCAAGCCGACAAGTGGCTCATCTCTCCCGCCATCAACGTGCGTGAAGACTACTTGTGGTCTGTGACTGCCAAGTCTTACGACTACTATCCCGAGACCCTCGAGCTATGCATCTCCACCACCGACACCGAACCCGCTTCATTCACCGTGCTCGATGCCGTGCAGCCCACTCACGAGATGTGGACCAAGTACAACCTCGACCTTGGCGAATACGCCGGTCAGGACGTTTATCTCGCCGTGCACTGCACCAGCGTTGACGGCTTCATAGTGCAAATCGATGACTTCACCGTTTCGCGCGAAGACAGCAGCGACACAGCTGCCGGTTACGTCCTCGACTACAGCGTAGCACTCGACGATGCCGAAGCCGCCACCACCACCGAGACCACCTTCGTGGCCAACGGCGTGGCTGAGGGCGAACACACCTTCCGCGTCACCGCCAACTACTACTCCGGCTCTTCTGACGAAGCCACCTACGTCTTCGGCCTCACTTCAGGCGTTGCCGATGCCCTCAGCGGCATTGTCAAGGTACAAGGCCTCAAGGGCGCCATCAGCATCGACGCCTCTGCCGATGCCAGCATCGCCATCATCGATGCTGCCGGACGTGTGCTCACAGCTGAGTCCATCACCGCAGGTGCTCACACATTCGCCGCAAACGCCGGCGTCTATGTAGTCACCGTTGGCACCAAGGCCGTCAAGGTCCTCGTCAAGTAACCCCACCATCCTCCTCCCCCGAGAGCGCGCCGCCCCCCGGCGCGCTCTCTTTTTATCCCCACCCCTCCGCACACGCATAGCTCCAATTAGTCCAATCCCATCGTCTTCCGCGCCCTATCCCGCTAACATTTGCATATTCAGCTGACAATTCGTATCTTTGCGATTATTAATAACTTCAGCTATGACAATATTGCGCACCATCTCCTCTAAATTCTGCGCCGCAGCCTTGGCGGCGTTATTCTTCAGCACCACGTCGCACGCCCTGCTCATTGACGTGAAGGCGCTCTACAGCGACCGATACTC
>JAEDNZ010000212.1 GCA_016302215.1 Muribaculaceae bacterium | reverse complement strand
TACCTTCGACATACGTAGTGTCGTAGCCGTTGAAGAATTTATCACCCCAGCGATAGGTGTTGACACAAAAGCGCGGGAATTTGCCCCACTCGGCTATCGAGTCAAGAGCAAACGACACGCCCCTCGCCGGCAATGCACACGCCACCGCCAGCAACAGAGTCAAAATCATGGATTTTGAGACCGGGGACTTCACGTTAAGTCTTCGCTTGATGTTATTGACTATTTTTCACTAAATATTCGGCGGGTGCAAAGTTACGCATTTTTTTGGAATATCTCGCTCAGTCAAGTCATAACAGACATAAAAACCGACAGAAGGCACAATCGGAGCACAAGCCCCGGGCACTGATGCCAGGGCCCGGGCATCAGTGCCGGAGTGATGGACATGGTCAGAAGCGGTGGGTGCGGCGTGGGGGGGTTACTTCCAGGTGCGATAAGAGTAGCCCAGGCGCTCGTAGGCGGCTCGGTCAAGCTCCTCGCGGAACTGCGGCGCCGCGCACGAGATGAGAGCACGAGCGCGCTCCACCAAATTTTTGCCACGCAGGTTGACACAGCCGTATTCGGTCACAAACCAGTTGATCTGGAAGCGAGTGGTGACCACACCGGCTCCGGGCGTCAGTATGGGCTTAATCTTATTTTGACCCTTAGCCGTGACGGCGCGCATCGCCATGAACGACTGTCCGCCCTCGGCACGCGAGGCTCCATAGACGAAGTCGGTCTGACCGCCTACGCCCGAATAGATGCGGGTGCCAATTGAGTCGGCGCACACCTGGCCGGTGAGGTCCACCTCCAAGCATGAGTTGATAGCCGTCATCTTGGGGTTTTGCGCTATGATGAAGGGGTCGTTAGTCCACGCAACGTCTTTGAATAGCAGGCTCTTATTGTAATCCATGAAGTCGTAGAGCTTGCGCGTGCCAATTGCGAGGCAAGCCGTTGTGAGTCCGGGATATAGCTTCTTGCGGCTATTATTGATTACGCCGGTCTTGATGAGGTCCACCATGCCGTCGGTCATTGCCTCGGTGTGCAATCCCAGGTTTTTGTGACCGGTGAGCGCATTGAGCACGGCGTTGGGGATGGCACCTACGCCCACCTGGAGAGTGGCGCCATCGTCGACATGCTCGGCGATAGCGTTGGCGATGCGCATATCGGCGTCGCCATCGAGGTTGGCTTGCACCTCGACCAGCGGCTCATCGACATACACAGCAGCATCAACGTCGCTGATATGGAGCACGGCGTCGCCGTAGGAGAATGGCACTTGCTTATTGATTTGGGCAATGATTATGCGTGAGCACTCGACGGCCGATGGCGTCAGGTCAGCCGACACGCCATAGCTGATATATCCGTCCTTGTCGGGCATTGAGCAATTGATAAATGCCACGTCGAGGCGTATGGACCCGTCGCGGAAGATTGAAGGCACCTGACCGAAGTACATAGGGATGGTGGAAGCATATCCGGCATTGACCCAGTCGCGCACCGCCTTGCTCACAAAGAATGAGTCGATGAAGAAACGGTCCTTTAGCTCATCTTTGCATATTGACGAGGGGGCATTGGCCACCGCAAAGGCATTGTACAATCTGATGTCGTGCAACTCATGACCGCGGTCGGCCAAGGCCGACAGCAACGTCTCGGGCTTAGAGGAACTGCCCTGCACAAAGATATGGTCACCGCTCTTAACGAGCTTCACAGCTTCCGCTGCTGTCATAATATTAGCTTTCATGACCGCGAATTTAAACAATTTTAATTGCAAAAGCAAATGTTAGGCAAAGAAATTGCACATTTTTCGCAATTTTGTGCTTTTCACTCCAACATTTCCGGATTTGTGAAGATGGCACTGCTGCGGCGGCGCATCTGCGGTATGATTTCTCGCAGGTAGTCCATATCTATATAATGAGAGCCGCTGCCGCGCTTGATGCCGAACACACGGCTGCGGCGCCGGCCGGCATCTATGCAGTCCGGTGCCTGCCACAGCCCCGCCACGGGGCGCACCTCGGCAGGCAAATCTCTCAGCCCCACCTTCCTGACGATGGCCACCGGCGGATATCCCAGCGCCGCCCACATCGTCATCGCCGACACATCGGCGCCCGGGGTCACGCCCTCCACCACGATAGAGGCGGTGGAGATGCGCCTCGGAATGAAGTCCTGGTCCACGGCATAGCGGCAGGTGTCAGCAAGCACATCGCGCCCCAGCAGCGAGTGATAAAACGAGCGCGACAGCCCGTCAATGAGCGTCTGCGGCGACACCTTGGCATCGCCTATCAGGTGGCAGGCATTGTCATAGCGTATGTAGCCGCTGCCGCCATCGGCATCGCCGCTCACCGAGTAGTTGGTGCGCACCAGCAAGCCGTCGGCGGCGTCGGCCAGGTCATATTTCACATATCCGTAATCATCGGTTTCGTAATAAGCGCCATGACCCAAGGCATCAATGGCGCCAAAATTGGCCTGGACGCCTAAAGGCTTGGGCATGGTGTCGAGCATACACTCAAAGTCAGAGATCGAGGCGCACCGGCTCAGGGCGAGAGCCATCACCAGGCCCTCGCAGTCTTTGAGCCGGGCGGTGTCGGGAGCAAGGTTGTATGACGCCGTGTTCATGATTGCAAATCCGGCGTCATTCATGCCCATCCACGCCTCACGCAGCAGCGAGTCGCCGTCATTGAAGAGGGCCACATATCCTATCTCGCCGGGGC
>JAEDNZ010000211.1 GCA_016302215.1 Muribaculaceae bacterium | reverse complement strand
CGCACCCTCACGTCGCCGCGGCCGTTGGCGGCGCGGTCGGCATTGTCGGCGGCGATGGAGGCCAGGGCGGAGTGAGCGGCGGCGTAGGTTGAGCCGGTGTGGGTGTCGTGGCATGTCAGAGTCTCGGCGGCATCGAGGGTCCACAGCTCTATCACGCGCCATTTGCCGGGGTCGGTGTTGAGAAAAGAGCGCGCCGCGGGGCTGTCGGCGATGCCGGTAACGTCGCTCACATATTCATGGTTGTCAATGCAAGCGCTGAAGTGGTCTGAGAGGAGGCGCGCGCGGTAGCTGCTGCCGCCGCCAAAGCGGTTGATGACCTCGGCGGGAAGCATATCGTGGAGCATGCCTATGGTGTTGATGTCGCCGCCGCGCGGGTCGGCGTAGCGGTTGACAAAGAAGCGTCGCGGCTCCACATTGTCAATGTGCACGGCGAGGCCTCCGCCGCGGTTTTCGCGGCAGATGCGCTGCACGGCGCAGCCCGACAGCAGGAAGGTCTCCAGCGCGCGAGCATCCAGCTCGGCGAGGCGCTCCTCCGCGAGCAGCGGCGAGCGGCGGCGCCGTGAGGAGGCATGGTCGGTGCGGTAGCGGCCTATGATGGCTGCTACTATCTGGCGTATCAGGTTGTGGGTGACGCGCGGTGAGGTGTCGTCGGTGACGGAGCCATCGGGGCCATAGAAGATGTCATCGCGCGGAGTCTCGGCCCATTGGTCGCCGTAGGCGTATTGGAGGCATCGCCCATAGCTGCGGCGCAGGGCGTGGCAGGCGGCATAAGCGGTGTAGGCAGTGTTGATATCGTGTTGGGGTGCGTTCATAGTGGTGTGTGGTTATTAGTTATGGATTAGAGGGTCACGGTATGATACCGCTGACATCGATGGTGTCAAGCAACCGCTCGTCGCATACGATGGTCTCCGGCCCGGTGTCCATTACAGCGAGTATGGCGGCCACCGATGCCTCGGCGGGATATACGGTGAGCTTGCCGGGGCTTGCTATTGCTATCGGCGCGGCGGCAGCGTAGGGGTTGTCGAGCATCACTGCCGAGTCGAGCGCTTCGGCAGCGCTTATCGGCGCCACGGCCACGCGCCATGATGCCATCTGCACGGCCACCACGCGGCGGCAGTCGTCAGGCAGCGTAATCTCGGTGGTGCCTTGCAGTGTGCGCCGAGAGGTGCATAGGTCGGCGATGTCTTTGACGTCGAGCATCTCGGCGGGGGCGGTGTCGAGGGCGTGCAGCTGCCATTGGCGTATGCGTGCTGTGAGGGCGCGGTCCACGTCGATGCCGTCTTCGGCTTCGATAGAGCAGTCAGTGCGCAGGGGTGTAAGCCCTGCGCGCTGACGCCATAGCGTCACCATCTGATTGAGAGTGTATGTGGTAATCATAGCTGACGGTGAGAGTCAATGTGTTTGGGTCTTAGATGCTGATGATGCGCAAGTGAGCCTTGGGGTATCGGAGCACCAGACACGAAGCCTCGGTGATGACCACGGCATCGGTGTTGCGCTGACCGGAGCGACGCAGGTCGAGGGTCTCTACATTGAAAGGTATGTGCACATACTTGGTGATGTAGTCGGGGTCGATAATCATGCCGTCGCCGCTGTGGTTGCATTGGTCGAAGACCTCAGAGTGCATCACCATGAGCGTGCCGAAGTTGCTGCGTATCTCGTTGAACTCCAGGCCATAGACGGCGCGGGTCTCAGATGCGGCAAACACCTTTGAACGCTCCACGTTGCTGAGTTTTTGCAGCAAGTCGCTACCGGCGAGCAGTATCTTATGACGCGAGCCGGTGTTAGCATCGAAGGCGCGTGCGCAGATGTCGATAAGCGTGGCCTCGGAGATTTCATCGTTCAGCGTGTAGTCGTTGGTGGGGTCGCACTGGTTCCAGATGCCACCGGTGAAGTAGATATACTCATTCTTGGTGGGGTTGAGCAGGCGGCACTTTGCGCCGAAGAGGAAGCTCTTCTCCATGCCCTGGCGCATGTCGATGATAGCGGCCTCCTCCTGGTCAGAGAAACGCCAATCCACCTCCTTGTCGGCAATCTTTTGCAGTGTGGATTGCTCAACTTGCATCTTGAAGATTTGGCAGTTGTTGCGTGCCTTCTTAGGCATAGCCGAGAACTGGGGCGACTGAACGTCAAGCTCGGCGGCCGCGCGTCCCATTCTCACCAGCATGGTGCCGGTCATGAGCGAGGGCATGGTAGCGATACCTTCGCTGTCAGGGGTGCCATTGATGGGCACTACCACCAGAGCGGTGTCGCTCTTGTCCTGCACGTAAAGCATCAGGGGCTCGCGGGTGGAGTCGTTGACGATGATGCCGGGCGCGAGTATCGTCTCGGAGACGTCAAAGATGGCGTTGTCATCGGTGACGATGTCGTAGGCCCAAGCTTCGCCAATCTTGCGGGCGTTGGATGCCGCCGATTTGAGGATTGCTTTCTGCTTCTTGGTGTCAACCGAGTAATACTCTACCTGCATTGACTTGCAGCGGCGCGAGTCGGCGCTGCGGGTGATTTGGTCGATAGGCGTGGACATAGGGCGAATGGTGGCTATACGCTCGTCGATGGCGCGACGCAGCAGCTCGGGAGTAGCGGCATCGCTGAGGGTGGTGGTCAGAGGGGCGCCTGCTATGTGCCGGCCGCCGTCGGTTCCGTTTACAATTTGTTCCATAGTGTTGAATGTGGTTTTTTGAAATGTTGATAATTAGGTTGATTGTGTGTTT
>JAEDNZ010000210.1 GCA_016302215.1 Muribaculaceae bacterium | reverse complement strand
GATAGGCTCGGTGGCCCTGCCCTTTGCCGACTCTTTTGCAGGCGGCACGATAGGCGGCGTGTGGAGCACCGAAGTGGCCAACGGTACTTACAACTGGGCGGGCGCTGCAAGCGCCAGCTACCCGACGGCGCAGCCTGTGGATAGCGACGGCGGACTCGCCTATTACAAATCATACTCTGCCCAAAAGACCCACTCGGCACGTCTTATTACCGCGCCAATCTCCAAGGCCTCAAGCTCCAACCCGGTGGTGGAATATTACATGTGCCACTATGCGTCATCGTCATACAATGATATCGTAAAGATTCAAGTGTCAATCGATGGCGGCGAGTGGATTGATGTGCCTGGCGGCTCTAATTCAGTAGAGAAAACAGGCTTCAGCACGGGCCAGTGGGAGAAGTGCTCGGTGAGCATCGCTGAGAGCATTCCGCAGGATTGCGACACCTACCGCGTATCACTCACTGCCGTATCAGACTATGGCTTTAACGTGGTCATCGACGCCGTGCGCATATTCAATCTTATGAACAATGACTTAGCTGTGACATCACTGACGGGCCCCGACGCCGTGATTTCAGGCAACAACGCCGTGTTCACCCTCTCGATAGCCAACAACGGCGCCAACGCTGTCAGCGCCGATGACTACACCATCAGCGTGGAGAGCACATATCCCGGCGACGCCATCAGCGTGGAGCCGGTGGCCATCGAAGCCCTGAGCTCGGCCGATGTGACCATCACGCTGCCTGTGACGGCCATCGAGGCCCTGAGCGAGAGCTTTACGCTGCAAGCCACTATCAACTATGCCCCCGACGAAGACCTCGCCAACAATGCCTCAGAGCTGAAGACTGTGGCCATGACATTCTCATCACTAAATCCGGCTACGGAGCTGACGCGCGGCGCAGATACCGCCGAGGGCGACGTCACCCTGACATGGACACCCGCCAACGACCCCTCATATCAGCCGCTGGCCATATGCGAGTCGTTTGAGGACTTTGAGGACGGCGCCACCGGGCCGTTCAACGGCTTTACGGTATTAGACCTTGATGGCAAGGCCGGCGAGACATATTACTCGGCAAGCGGCTCCGCGCTGAAGGTGTCCACCCCCTCAAGCAATAAGCCCGCCGGTGCCGATGGCAGCAAGGTGCTGGGCGTGACCTGCGCAGGCAACACCCAGCAGAACGACTGGCTCATCTCGCCCGAGCTGACTTGCCCCGAGGGCTCTACCATGGAGATGTCGATGCTCATAGGCTTCAAGTCCAGCTCTGCGATAACCAATAAGTTTGAGATAGTATATGCCACGGGCGACTACGATGCCGCCAACCCGGAGGCCGCCTTTACCCACACCATCAAGCAATTTGAAGGCGGTGCATACTCCACCGTCAAGGCCGATGAGAAGCTTTACGAGGTGAAAGTCAGCGGCGTACCCGCCGAAGCCAAATATATAGCAGTGCATATCAACACCAAGACCTCTGCCTCATACTACAACACGGCGCTCTGGATTGACAAGGTGACTATCGCCGAGGAAATCAGCAACCCGCTGCTGGGCTACAACGTGTATGACGCTGTCGCCGGAAAGCTAAATGCCGAGCTGATAGCGCCGAGCGAGACATCTTACGCGGTGGCCGCCGCCGATGAGGCCCGCGATATGTTTGTCACTGCAGTATATGACGAAGGCGAGGCTGTGCCGTCCAACACTCTGCACATCGAAGCCAAGCCCACAGCTCCGGAGTATGACCTCGCTGTGAAGACCGTCAGCGTGCCTCAGCAGCTTGTGGCTGGCGTTGAGACCTCATGCAGCGTGACAATCGCCAATGAGGGCCTCAACGATGTCAGCGCCGATGAATACCAAGTCGTGCTCAGCGCAATTGCCGACAAGTATGTCGTTGCAGCCGTAGAGAGCGCTGACATCAGCGCCGGCAGCGATGTAACCCTCTCATTTGTGCTGAAAGCCGACTTTGCTGCCGCTCAACAGCAGCTCAGCGGCGCTCTGACCGCAACAGTGGTCTTTGACAATGACCTTGTGCCCGATAACAACAGCGCCCAATCTGACACCTTTGCCGCCGCATTTGCCGCTCATGACCCGGTTTCTACCCCGGATGTGGATATCGACTTTGAGGCTCACTGCCCCGTGCTTAGCTGGGGTAGCGCTGAAAGCTCTGACGAGACGCCTCTGCTGGGCTACAACGTCTATGACGCTGACTCCGGCAAGGTCAACACCGAGCTGCTCAGCGTCACCGGCCTGAACCTGAGCATCGACGACAACGGCCACGAATTCTTTGTCACCGCCATGTACTCCGACGGCGAGACAGCACCCTCCGAGACCGTCAAGATTGAGCTTGACGACAAGTCCGTATGGCTCATGGGCATCGATGGCGCCGACGTCATCTACTCGGGCAATACCGCTCAATTTGTGGTGACCGTATGCAACAGTGGCATCAGCGCTGCCACCTCCGGCAGCGACTTCGTGCTAACAACCTACGCCGCCGATGCCTCCGAGGTGCGCGAGCTCGCCATAGAGCCGCTGTCAATGGCCGAGGTGACCATCGATGTAGCCATCGACGCTATGGACGTGCTCTTTGCTGACGACATCTTAGTTGGAGCCATCATCGATGACGTCAACGGCGATAACCTTGGAGGCATCAACAAAGACGCCTTAATCAAGTTTGTCGATAAGGCCCCCGCTACTGACCTTACCGCTGCCGAAGACTACGCTGCACACGTGG
>JAEDNZ010000033.1 GCA_016302215.1 Muribaculaceae bacterium | reverse complement strand
CGGTCGGCCTTAGCGCGAGCGGCCTCTACGGTGGTATCGGTGGCCAAAATCACGGCCATGCGGCGATGGCCTTTGATTTCCGGCTTTCCGAAGATGCGCATCTGCACACCCTCCTCGCGGAGCACCTCCTCGAGGTTGTCAAAGATGAGGCGGTCAGTGTCGCCCTCCACGACCACGGCACGCGAGGCCGAAGGGCCGAAGAAGCGTATATGAGGCACAGGCAGGCCCAAAAGGGCGCGAGCATGGAGAGCAAATTCGCTCATATCCTGCGATATCATGGTGACCATGCCGGTGTCATGGGGGCGCGGCGACACTTCGCTGAATATCACCTCGTTGCCCTTGACAAAGAGCTCCACGCCGAAGATGCCGTAGCCGCCCAGAGCATCGGTGACGCGGCGGGCAATGTCCTGCGCCTTGGCGATGGCATCAGCAGCCATTGGCTGCGGCTGCCACGAGTATCGGTAGTCGCCATTCTCCTGAATGTGGCCTATAGGCTCGCAGAAGGTGGTGCCCGACGAAGAGCGCACGGTGAGCAGCGTGATTTCGTAGTCAAACTTCACAAAGCCCTCCACGATGACGCGGCCGGCACCGGCGCGGCCGCCCTCTTGCGCCTCTCGCCAGGCGGCATCGATGTCGGCGGCTGCCTTGATGGTTGACTGACCATGGCCCGATGAGCTCATCACCGGCTTAACGACGCAGGGAATACCCACGGCGTCAACGGCGGCGCAAAACTCCTCATAGGTAGAGGCAAAACGATAAGGCGAAGTGGGGAGGCCCAACTCCTCGGCGGCGAGGCGTCGTATGCCCTCGCGATTCATGGTGAGGAAAGCGGCGCGGGCGGTGGGCGTCACATTATATCCCTCGCGCTCAAGCTCCACGAGCGTGGGCGTGGCGATGGCCTCAATCTCGGGAATGATATGGTCAGGACGCTCCAGCTCGACCACACGGCGCAGCTCGGCGCCATCGAGCATATTGAACACATGGCAGCGATGCGCCACTTGCATGGCCGGCGCGCCGGCATACTTGTCACAGGCAATAACCTCTACGCCGTAGCGCTGAAGCTCGATAGCCACTTCCTTTCCTAATTCGCCACTGCCAAGCAACAGGGCCTTGCAGCTGACAGGTGTCATCACCGTTCCGATTTTTGTCATAGTGTGTCAGTATAATTTATGGGGTATATCCCGATTAGATAGTGCAAAGGTAGTGATAATTTTTGATAATACAGCATATCGAGAGCCACTAAGGGTGAGAATAATGGGCTGCGGCGGCAGCTCTGTTGGCACGGTGTTTGTTATAATAGAGACATACACACTATGAATAACAACAACACTCAAACAAGAATTAGTAATTATGAACTTCAACAACTTCACCATTAAATCACAAGAGGCAATACAAAAAGCCGTGGAGGTGACACGCAGCGCGGGCGCACAAGCCATCGAGCCAATAGCCTTGCTCAAAGGCGTGGTCGATGAGGGCGAGTCGCTTGTGAAGTTCATCTTCCAGAAGATTGGTGCCAACCCGGCACTGATAGCCTCACAAATCGAACGCGAAATCGCCGCTCTGCCCAAAGTGTCGGGCGGCGAGCCTTACCTGAGCCATAGCGCTAACGATGTGCTGCAGCGCGCCCTTGACGAGACCAAGGCCATGGGCGATGAGTATGTGACACTGGAGGCGCTGCTGCTCGCAATATTTGCCGTGGAGTCTCCGGCAGCTACAATACTCAAGGATGCCGGCCTCACCGTCAAGGATATGAAAGCCGCCATCAGCGAGCTGCGCAAGGGGCGCAAAGCCACCGACCAGAGCGCCGAGGAGAGCTACAACGCCCTGTCGAAATACGCCATCAACCTCAACGAGCGTGCACGCGCCGGCAAGCTGGACCCGGTGATAGGGCGTGACGAAGAGATACGCCGTGTGCTGCAGATATTGAGCCGCCGCACCAAAAACAACCCTATGCTCATCGGCGAGCCGGGCACGGGCAAGACCGCCATCGCCGAAGGCCTGGCGCAGCGCATCGTGCGCGGCGACGTGCCCGAGAACCTGCGCACCAAGCAAATCTACTCGCTCGACATGGGCGCGCTGGTGGCCGGCGCAAAGTATAAAGGCGAGTTTGAGGAGCGTCTGAAGGCCATCGTCAATGAGGTCACCGGCTCTGACGGCGAGATAATACTCTTCATCGATGAGATACACACCCTCGTGGGCGCCGGCAAGGGCGAGGGCGCCATGGACGCGGCCAACATACTCAAGCCGGCGCTGGCGCGCGGCGAGCTGCGCAGCATAGGCGCCACCACCCTCGATGAGTATCAGAAATACTTTGAGAAGGACAAGGCACTGGAGCGTCGATTCCAGAAAGTGATGGTTGACGAGCCTGACGAGATGAGCGCCATCGCCATACTCCGTGGCCTGAAGGAACGCTACGAGAACCACCACAAGGTGCGTATCCGCGATGAGGCTATCGTGGCTGCCGTAAGACTCTCCGAGAGATATATCACTGACCGTTTTCTGCCTGATAAGGCCATTGACCTTATTGACGAGGCCGCCTCTAAACTCAAGCTCGAGATAGACTCTGTGCCCCAGGCTCTCGATGACATCACCCGCCTGATAGCCCAAAAAGAGATAGAGCGCGAAGCCATGAAGCGCGAAGGCCTCGCCGACAAGGTGGCCGAAGTGGAAAAGGAGATAGCCTCGCTGCGCGAAGACGAGAAGGCATTCTCTGCCAAGTGGCGCGCCGAAAAGGAGCTTATCAGCCGCATACAGCAAAACAAGATTGACATAGAGCAGCTCAATTTCGAAGCCGAACGCGCCGAGCGCGATGGCGACTACGCCAAAGTGGCCGAGATACGCTACTCCAAGATACAGCAGAAGGAGAGCGAAAACAAAGAGATACAGCAGCAACTGCGTCAGATGCAAGGCGAGAAAGCCCTCGTCAAGGAGGAAGTCGATGCTGACGACATCGCCGATGTGGTGTCGCACTGGACCGGCATCCCCGTCAAGAAGATGGTGCAGAGCGAGAAGGACAAGCTGCTGCACCTCGAGGACGAGCTCCACGCCCGCATGGTGGGTCAAGACGAAGCCATCAGCGCCATCGCCGATGCCGTGCGGCGCTCGCGCGCAGGCCTCAACGACCCCAAGCGCCCCATTGGCTCATTTATCTTCTTAGGCACCACCGGTGTGGGCAAGACCGAGTTGGCAAAGGCCCTGGCCGAGTACCTCTTCGACGACGAGAATATGATGACCCGTATCGATATGAGCGAGTATCAGGAGAAGCACACCGTGTCGCGCTTGGTAGGCGCGCCTCCGGGATATGTGGGTTATGAGGAAGGCGGCCAGCTGACTGAGGCCGTGCGCCGCAAGCCTTACTCGGTGGTGCTCTTTGACGAGATTGAGAAGGCACACCCCGACGTGTTCAACATCTTGCTGCAAGTGCTCGATGACGGGCGCCTCACCGACAACAAGGGCCGCAACGTCAACTTCAAGAACACCATCATCATCATGACATCTAATATGGGTTCATCGCTCATACGCGACAACTTCGCCAAAATCACCGATGCCAACCGCGACGCCATCATCGACAAGACCAAGCAGCAGGTGCTGGAGATGCTCAAGCAGACTATACGACCCGAATTTCTCAACCGTATCGATGAGACCATCATGTTCACGCCGCTTGACCGCAAGGAGATAGAGCAAATCGTGGAGCTGCAGATTGCCGGCGTCAAGAAGATGCTGCGCCAAAGCGGCGACATCGACTTGCAAGTGACGCCTGCCGCCCTCGCCGCCATCGCCGACGAGGGCTATGACCCCGAGTTTGGCGCCCGCCCCGTCAAGCGTGTGATACATCGTCTGCTGCTCAACAGACTGTCAAAAGACATTCTGGCTCAGAAGGTTGACCGCTCGCGCCCGATAGTGGTAGATGCCGACACCGACGGCAATATCACCTTTGCCAATTAAGCTGCAAAGCAGACAGCTGACAATACTCAGGCCGATACGCCTCTCGTATGAGGTGATATCGGCCTGATTTTTTATGTTGCACAATCAGTGGATTAACATTTTTTAATACGTCAAAAAGCGAGTTACCACGCTGATTTATTACCTTTGCCGATAATAATAGACTTACTGATTTTTCGTCTTAATATCCAATTAGTATCCTCCATTCAGCGAAATATTATATTAACCTTAATACATTAACACAAACTGACAATTATGAAGCGTATTTTGCTTATAGTCATCGCCGCCATGATGGTACCCCTCTTGGCAATGGCGAAAAAAGATGATGTCATCAGCTACCAAGTAGAAGGCGCCGGCACCGGAGCACAAGGCACCTACCTGGTAAAGACCACCGTGGTGACCAAAAACAAGAACATCTCTGACGAGCTGATAGGCCGCAGCGCCGTGCACGGCGTGCTGTTCAAGGGCTTCTCCAACGCCGACACGCGCCAGCACCAGAAGCCCCTTGCCGGCTCACCGACAGTAGAGCAGGAGCATATTGACTTCTTCTCGGCATTCTTTGCCGATGGCGGCGACTACATCAACTATGTGCAAGTAATCAGCAACAGCCGCACCGTGGTGAAGGCCGGCAAGGAATACAAAGTCAGCGCCACCGTCACCGTCAGCAAAGACCAGCTGCGCAAAGATTTAGAGAACAACGGTATCATCAAAGGACTTAACTCAGGATTCTAATGAACAGACTATTATGCCTCATGGCAGCGCTGCTGCTCAGCTGCAGCGCCGCCATCTTCGCCCAAGAGAGCGATTTTGACTATGTATATCTCAACAACGGCTCCGTAATCAAGGGCTTTATTGAGAATGAAGTGGAGAATGTGTCGGTGACCATACGCAGCGTCAACGGCGAGATATATACCTACAAGGCCGTGGAGGTGCGCAAAGTGGCTCACGGCAAAGACCCCAAAGTGCCCGCCGTAAGCAAGAAGGCCGACAGCTACAGCGACTACACCACCTACACCCGCGGCTTCTGGTTTGCCGTGGAGCTGCAAGGCGGATATTCGGCACGCTTGGTCAACAAGAACATCGGTATGGCCGAGCTTGACGTGGTGGGCGGCTATCGCTTCAACGACTACCTCAAGTTGGGCATCGGCATCGGCGCTCGCTACTACATCAACAGCAAAGATGTGCGCGACCAAGACGTGCAGTGGGGCTTCCCCATCTATGCCAACGTGCGCGGCAACTTTATGCCCTCGCAATACCGCACCGTGGTGCCTTACTATTCATTTGACCTGGGCGGTAGCATCCGCGACGGCGTGATGGTGCGCCCCACCATAGGTATCCGCATCGGCGAGCCGCGTCAGGCCTTCCTCGTGGGCCTCTCTTACTTAGGCCAGGCCATGAAGGCTTACGATCATGGCAAACCTGACAAGGACGGCAAGGACGGCAAGACTGACAAGTTCCTGTCATTTGTCACCCTCAAGATAGGCTACGAATTCTAATCCTCACATAACCAATCTACCAACAACCACTCATGAAGACAATCAATGCAATCATACTATCGGCAGCCGTAGCGCTGACGATGGGAGGCTGCCGCTCCAACACCAACATCAATAGCGAGAGCGCATACGCATCTTTTGAGACCGTGGCTCTGAGCACTGACCTCGACGGCTCTATCACCGTGCGCGCATGGGGCAAAGGCAAAAACAAACCTCAAGCACTGGAGCAGGCTCGTCGCAACGCTCTCCACGATGTCATCTTCAAGGGCATCACACAAGGCGAAGGCGGCCTGACCACACGCCCCCTCATCTACGAAGTCAATGCCCAAGAGAAGTATGAATACTACTTTAACCGCTTCTTTGCCGAAGGCGGAGAGTATGTCAACTATGCCACCTTCGAAGACGAGAACCGCCGCGCGCGCTTCAAAGCTAAAGGCAAAGGGCAAGAAAACTGGTCAACGGTGATACACGTACACCGCAACGAACTCAAGCAACGACTCATCGAAGATGGTATCATTAAGCCATAATATCCTCACGTTATGAAAAAAATATTTGCTCTATTATCACTGCTGCTGATGCTGCCGATGACGGCCTCAGCGCAAGCCAAGAAACCCACACTGATGATATTCCCCGCTGACGTGTGGATGACCGAACACAACTATATGGACGAAGTCGATGTGCAAGGCCGCAAGAAACGCGTGCCGCGCTACGAAGACGCCTTCCAGACTGACCGCGACATCAACAACGTCATCGCCAAAGTAGGCGAGCTGATGACCGAGCGCGGCATGAACCTGGAGTCGCTGCAAGAGATGACCCGCGGCATCGACGAGAACGCCGCCGTAGATGAGTTTGTAGAGTCTTCGTCATCAGGCGCTTCGCTCGCCGAGTCGGCCTACGACCGCATCATGAACACCGCAAAAGCCGATATCCGCATATACATCGACTGGAAGGTCAACGTCACCGGCCCGCGCCGCTCCGTGACTTACACCCTCACCGGCCGCGATGCCTACACCGGCAAGCAGATAGCCAATGCCAGCGGCACCGGTCAGCCCTCTATCTCGGCAGAGACAGCAGTGCTGCTCGAAGAGGCCGTGCTCGAGAATATGGACCAATTTACCTCACAGCTGCAAGCTCACTTTGACGACCTGCTCACCAACGGCCGCGAGATAGCCGTGCAGGTGCGCCTCTTTGACAACGGCTCAGGGCTGTCGTTTGAGGAAGAATATGATGGCGAGGAGCTCTCCGAAATCATCGACAACTGGATGAACGAGAACACCGTCAACCACCGCTATTCGCTCAAGAGCTCATCGGCCACGCGCCTGGAGTTCAACCAAGTGCGCATACCGCTCTACGACGAGCGCGGCCGCGCTATGGACGCCAAGCGCTTTATGTCACAGCTGCGTAAGTTCCTCAAGGCAGCGCCTTACAACATCATCTCCAAGGACAACACGCGAGGCCTGGGTCTCGGCATCATTGTGCTCGGCGAGAAATAACCCACCACATCCACACCTCACAACACAAATTTACAGTTATGAAACTACATCATATCGTAACGATAGCGCTGGCAGCTTTCACCCTCGATGCCGTAGCCGAATGTGACCTGCCACTGACGGCAGTGCCCGTGTATGAAGGCGAAGACGTGCCTGAGCGCGTCAGCGACCAATTGGCCACTCGCCTGACGGCAGCTGCCGCCTCGCAAGGCGTGGTAGGCAGCGACAACAGCCGCTTCTTCATCACCGCCAAGTTTAACCACTCCTTCAAGGATATCCTCGCCGGCCCGCCACAGACCACCGCCATCAAGTCAACGCTCACCATCTACATGGGCGACATCCTCGACCAAAAGGTGTATGCCACTCAGAGCTTTGACGTCAAAGGCGTGGGCACCAGCGACGAGCGCGCATATATCAATGCGTTGCAGTCGCTCAACGGCCGCAACAAGGCCTTTGTCAGCTTTATCGAGCGCGGCCGCACCAAAATTATCGAATACTACAACGCCAACTATCCCTCTATCCTCGCAAAAGCCAAAAACGCTATGGCGCTGCAAAACTTTGACGAGGCGCTGTACTACTCCACCTCTATCCCCGAGTGTACCGACGGATACAATGAGGCTGTGGCCCTGACCAATGTCATATACCAGAAATATATTGACTTTGAAGGCCTGCAGCTCTTGGCTAAAGCACGCGCTGCGTGGGGCACCAACCCCGACGAATATGGCGCAAACGAGGCTTACTCTTATCTGACGCAAATCAACCCGCAGGCATCATGCTACAAAGAGGCTATGGCCTTTGGCGACAAAATTGCAAAAGTGGTCAAAGCCAACTGGGACTTTGAGAACGTGACCAAATACAAAGACAGCATAGACCTTCAGAAAGCCACCATCAAGGCCGCACGCGATGTGGGTGTGGCTTACGGCAACCACCAGCAGCCCATCACCTACAATATGGGCTGGCTCTGGTAATCGCAGTGACCTACCACAATCCACCACTTACAGCAAAGCCGCTGACAGCGGCTTTGCTGCTAATAACATTCAGAAATCCGGAGTAGAGTGAGGGGGGCAACATCAAGTATTATCACAATTCAAGCGCTCCGGCGTCTGCATACTATGTAAGAAGGCGTGTGTGAATTCAATCACACACCTATGATTTAAACGCCCCACCTCCGCTGAACATATAGAGACCTACTTAAGAATATACATATATAAATACACTTACATAAACTAATCCTATCATTCTTCACAAATGAAATCAACAGTCATCACACGCTTTGCAGCCCTGCTGCTGACAGCTGCCGTGGCCGCTCCGTGCTACGCCGGGGCTACACTCGACTCAGTGCCCAACTATCGCCGTAGCTCACTGTACACCTTCTTGGTGCGCTCTGACGCTCAAGATGCCAAGCTCGACAAGGAAGTCACCTCAAGCAACATCCTCACGAGCGCCATCCAGTCAATGCAGACAGAGAGAGCCGACACCACCGAGACCGCCGGCATGACAAAGTCGCAGATAGCCCAGCGCGAGTTTATGCTCGTGGAGATACCGCCGCAATTTAATGACCACAACCTGAGCGAGCGCGTACTCAACTTTGACAATTACAAAGTGACACAGGAAGAAATCGATGCCGCTGCTGCCGCCGGCAACAAGGGCAAGAAATCATCAGGCAACCTCCTGAGCATGATGGCAGGCACCTCCTCCCCGGCTACTAACACCGACGACCTGGACTATCGCCTGCCGGCCGTACTCCTCAAATTCTTTGCCGAGCAAGGCACAGCGCCACAGCTTGTAGCAAAATGGTTTGGCTACAACGGCACTTGCTACGACGATGAGCTGACACTCATCAAAGAGCGCGGCCTGCAAGACGCCACCGAGGCCGCCAAGAGCGCCGCTGCCGGCACGCGCCGCAGCGATGCACGCCTGATGGATGCCGGCCAAGAGCTTATTGACAACACCTTTGTGCTCGCCGTAAACCTGCGCTACCGCAGCAACGCCGCTATCGTGGAGGAGGCGCAGCAGGTGGCCAATGCCGTGGGCGGAGCTTTCGGCTCATGGGGTAAGCTCGCCGCACAAGTCGGCGGCCTCGCCGCCAATGCCGCAGCCGGCAAAGGCTTCAGCGTGCAGGCCTACACATATCTCTACAAGCTCGAGTGGGACAAGGAGAAGCTCGACCTTTTCTATGCCCAATACTGGGACAAACCCCTGGAGCAGCTCATCAACGATGGCTTCTGCACCCTCAAATTCATCGGCAAGGACAACGCCACGGCGCGCGTGGTGGCCAGCGCCTTCTCCACACGCCCCCAGGCCGAGATGATTAAGGACGCCGTAGAAAATGCCATTGACAAGGCCATCGTAAAACTTCAAGTCAAGCACGAAGTGTTCCGCACCAAGACTCCCCTCTATCAGGTGTCAGACGACGGCAAGTATGTCTATGCGCAAATCGGCACCAAGGAAGGTGTGGCTAAAGGCGATGAATATGAAGTGCTCGAAGCCAACGAAGACGAAAACGGCGTCACCACTTACAAGGTGGTGGGCAAAGTCAAAGCCGTGGGCGATGCCATCTGGAACAATATCGCCGGCGCCGCCGAAGACGCCAAGCAGCTCGCATCCGAAGGCAACGAGAAAGCCGAGGCTCAATTGTCAGCCATCAACCTGCGCGCCTCTAAATTTGAAGTAAAGAAAGGCAAAGACCTCTACCCGGGCCTGCTGCTGCGCCTGAGCAAGAAGAAATAAGCCGGCTCTGCACTCGCTATATATAGAGCTTTAACAACACTATCGCCGACAGCACTGATGAGGCACACTCGCCCCGAAGCGCTGTCGGCGATATTATTGTGTATCTGATTGCTGACGAGGCTCAGTCCTGAGCCAAAAGGCTGACGGCTTGGCGCCATGTGATGCCCTGCATATCTCTGTCGCTGAGCACCATCTGCTCCTTGGCGATGCCCCAGTCGATGCCCAAGTCCGGATCATCGAGGAGTATGCTCAGCTCAGCCTGCGGAGCATAAATATTATCAACCTTATACTGAAAGCGAGCATACTCGCTGAGCACCCTGAAGCCATGGGCAAAACCACGAGGTATAAACAGCTGCGTGCCCTCATCGGCATCGAGAATTACCGAGATATGGCGGCCAAAGGTGTCAGAGCCGCGGCGCATATCCACCGCCACATCCATCACCCTGCCCTCGCTGACACGCACTAACTTGGCCTGGGCATAAGGCTCACGCTGCAAGTGCATGCCGCGCACCACATTGCGTGCCGACATTGACTCATTGTCTTGCACAAAAGTCACATCGCTGATATGGGCGCCGAAGAGGTCGGCACGAAACGTCTCGCTGAAATAGCCACGGCGGTCGCCATGCCTCTGCGGACGTATTATCCACACGCCCTCGATAGCTGTTTTTTCAAATTGCATAGCTTAGATTTTGTATTTTGCCACAAAATTAGTAATTTTGCCCCTACCTATGAAAATATTATAAATGTTTTTGCTAATTCAAACTATTTTAAGATGAAAGTCATCGTATTTGACCCCCATCCGGCGCGTGAAGATTTGCTACCTATGACCTATACACGCCCGGTAGGCGATTTGCGTCTCGGCCTTATGACTATCGCCGAGCGCTGGCAGATGTATCTCCCCGGCGAATATTTCTGGCTCACCGAGGCCTATCTCACCGAGCTGTTTCCGGCACCTGACAGCCCTGATGACGACACGCTCTATGTGGCCGGCAACGTCATCGCCGACGCCTCGCTCGCCGCAGCCGTGGCAGCACTAAAGAGTGGCGAGACACTGACCGTGGGCGGAACCACCGTGGCTTACCGCGGCACGGAGCGCCGTCGTGTCGATTATACGGGTGCGGCGCCAATCTTCATCAATCAGCTCTACGACATCTTTATGAGCAACGACGCCGTCATCAAGGCCGATTATGCCGCCGTAACAGCCGGCCGCACCGGCGCGCCCGTAAGCTCTACATGCACCATCATAGGCGACCCCTCCATGCTATTCCTCGAAGAAGGCGTGCAAGCCGAATGTGCGGTGTTCAACGTCACCCACGGCCCCATCTACCTGGGGCGCGACACCGAGGTGATGGAGGGCGCCGTGCTGCGTGGCCCTATCGCCACGGCCGAGCACTGCGCCTTCAAGCTCGGCGCTAAAGTGTATGGGGCCACCACCCTGGGGCCGCACTGCAAGATGGGCGGCGAAATCAGCAACGTAGTGGTGCAAGGCTACACCAACAAGGCTCACGATGGCTTCTTAGGCAATGCCGTGATAGGCCAGTGGTGCAACCTCGGCGCCGGCTGCACCGCCTCAAACCTCAAAAACAACTATGCCGAGATACGCCTGTGGAACTATCGCACCAATCGCTTCCGCCGCACCGGGCTGCAATTCTGCGGCCTCATCATGGGCGACCACAGCAAAGCCGGCATCAACACCGCCTTTAACACCGCCACCGTGGTGGGCGTGGGCTGCAACATCGTCAGCGCCGGCATGCCGCGCGTATTTATACCCTCGTTTAGCAAAGGTGGCTCGGCCGGATTTGATGATGTGTCAATGCTCGAATTCTTTGACACCGCGCGCCGCGTGATGGCTCGCCGCAGCATGGTGCTCACGCCTGCCGCCGAGCGCATGTTCAACACCATACGCGACACTGCCGAGGCATACCGTTAGCCCCGACGCACCATCGCCACAAAGACACAGCTACCATACAGGCCGGACACTCCGCAACAGAGCGCCCGGCCTGCTCTCTATCACGCCGCCTCACTGCCCGCCGCCGCCTCACTCGCGCAAAAAGTGCTAAAAAATTGGCATATACCAAAAATCTGTGTAACTTTGCGTATCAATACCTCAAAACGTATCATCTTAAACAACACCTACCTACAATGTCAAACAAACGAACACTCAAGAAGAATGTGCGCCGCGTGTGTGGCGCTCTCGCAGCTGAAATACTCTTAGCTCGCCATATCGCCGCAGGCATCGACACTGAGGCCGTGACTAAAATCATAACCGACATCGCTGACCTGCAGTGCACCACCCTGGCCAACGCCACATTCAGCTTTGACAAGCAGGCACGCGACTTTGACACTCGCGCCGCATATCACAAGGCACGCACCGCCTACCACAAGCAAGCCTACACGCAGCTGTGGCACGACTTCACCGAAGGCGTCAACACCATCGTCAAGGCTATGAATGCCGCCGTGCCTGCCGAGGCTCGCAAGCAGGCCATGGAGCTGTAATCTCACAATACACGCTGACTATACTATAGCGTCATAACCCCACCCGCACCAACGGTCGGCGAGGCCTCAACTGGCGGTCTCGACGGCCGTTGAGCGATAGTGGATAGCCCCACTCCCCACCTCACTTATCTCACTCACACAATGATTGATAGCATAATACTCATCGGCGGATTAGCGCTGATACTCATCGGCGCCAACATACTCACCGATGGGGCCGCCGCCGTGGCCAAGCGCCTCCACATACCCACCATAGTGATAGGCCTGACGATAGTGGCTTTCGGCACCTCGGCGCCCGAACTCACCGTGAGCATCTCATCAGCCATCAACGGCACCGCCGATATCGCCGTGGGCAATGTGGTGGGCAGCAATATCTTCAACACCCTGATGATTGTGGGCTGCACGGCAATGGTCACGCCCATCATCATCACGCGCAACACCCTGCGCAAAGAGATACCGCTGTGTGTGCTGTCGTCATTAGCGCTGCTTGTCTGCGCCAACGATGTGCTGCTCGATGGCGGCGTCGCCAATATCATCAGCGCCACCGACGGCCTGCTCCTGCTGGGCTTCTTTGCCATCTTCCTGGGATACACCTTTGCCATCGCCGGCGGCGGCAACGGCAGCGACGACACCCCGGAAATCAAGCCTATGGCGTGGTGGCGCGCAGTGGTGTATATCATCGGCGGCCTCGCCGCCCTGATTTTCGGCGGCAGCCTCTTTGTAGATGGCGCCACGGGCATTGCGCGCGCCCTCGGCGTGAGCGAATCGGTGATAGGCCTGACACTCGTGGCCGGTGGCACCTCGCTGCCCGAGCTCGCCACATCAATAGTGGCAGCCCTCAAGAAAAACCCCGAAATAGCCATCGGCAATGCCATCGGCAGCAACCTCTTCAACATATTCCTGGTGCTGGGGTGCAGCGCCACGATAACGCCGCTGCGCATCAACGGCATCACCAACTTTGACCTGCTCACCCTCGTGGGCTCGGGCGTGCTGCTGTGGATAGTGGGGCTCTTCTTTGCCAAACGCACCATCACACGCATCGAAGGCGCCATTATGGTGCTCTGCTACATTGCTTACACCACTATTCTTATACAATTACAATCCTGACACTACACCGCCGTTATGACAACTCACGCCCCTACCCTCACCGTGACGGCACTTCCGCTGGACATCATCTATGCCGACCGCGACGCCAACCTTGCGGCTGCCGATGCAGCTATCGCCCAGCTTCCGCCCACTGATGTGCTGGTATTGCCCGAGCTGTTCACCACCTCTTTTGTCAAAGATGCCGAGCTGCTGCGCGAGCTGTCAGAGCCTGACGATGGCGGCCTCACCATAGCGTGGGCACGCCGCATCGCTGCCGAGCGCCGTATGGCCGTGTGCGGCTCGTTTGCCGCCTGCGACAGCGAGGGCAAGCTCCGCAACAGAGGCTTTATCGTGCTGCCCTCGGGCGAGGTGACGTATGCCGACAAGCGCCACCTCTTCTGCCTCAGCGATGAGAGCCGTAACTGCGCCGCCGGCACCACAGCGCCGCCGGTGGTGACCATCAATGGCTGGCGCGTGGCCATGATAATATGCTATGACCTGCGCTTCCCCGCATGGTGTCGCAACCGCGGCTTAAGCTATGACGTAATGCTCGTGCCGGCCAACTGGCCTCAGGTACGCTCCTATGCCTGGCACCACCTGCTCGTCGCTCGCGCTATCGAAAACCAGGCGTACTGGGTGGGCTGCGACCGCTCGGGCCTCGATGACTATGGCTGCTATGACGGCATGTCGCAAATCTACGATGCCATGGGCAAGCCCATAGGCTGCATCGGCGCCGCCGGCACTGTCACAGCCACGCTCTCTCACCGCGACCTCGAGCGCAATCGCCGCAAAATGCCGGCATACAACGATGCCGACAACT
>JAEDNZ010000032.1 GCA_016302215.1 Muribaculaceae bacterium | reverse complement strand
TTTTTATCATAAAAATAATTAATAGATAGGGTTGTCACGCTTTTTTGTTGTATCTTTGTTAGTTGTAGCGAATTTTACTAACCCGTTATTATCTACATTTTTTTTGATTATTGATTTATTAACCTGACTAACAAAATATAAGTATGACTAATTACACTGTAGATTCTCTGTATGATTTTGATGTAGTGCAAGAGTATGGGCCCGATGAAGAGTTTTTCCGCATTAAGATACCGGGACACGGCGAATACAAATTGCGCAAAATCAAATTTCAACAAGGCCAACCGCTGCCCAAGACCTTAAAGTGCCGCATAAAGCATATTGACAATTCAGGCGCGCCGGTGCCAATACTCAACATTCCTCAGTATGTCAATGACTTTTACCACGCGCGCTATGTCAGCGGCATGGACTTCCCTTTTGTAGTCACCGCTAAGGCCAGGCGCCCCTCTGAGCCTACTATGCTCGAAGACGACTACGGCATCAAATACAAGCTCTACACCTCCGACAAAATGCTCGAGGTGGGGCAGCAGATAAGATGCCGCTTTGCCAAGCTCAGCTCTAAAGTGTTTATGCTCAAGCGCTCTGACAGCGAGCTGAGGCTACCCGCCATCAATATTGACGATATTTATGGTCTGATAGCCCCGTGCGGAGCGCTGCGCGCCTTCGTACGCCGCAACAGCGAGGATATGGATGCCTTTGCCGATGCCAAGGCCGAATACATGCTCAAAAATCCGCGGTGGATTATGACGGCTCTGACGGCCGTGGATAGCAATTTGTCAGAGTGGTTCATAACCATCAATCCGGAGCGACATCACGCTGCGCTGAAAGCGCTGCTCGAGGGCTATCGCGCCGTGCTGCTATACCTCCTCGAGGACTCGCGCTTCCTGCGCAACCTATCGGCCGTCAACCGCCGCGCCATGCAAAATAAGCTCACCGAATATGCCGATGCCATTGAGCCTTACATGACGTCGCTGCGCATCATTCGCAACAAAGGCCAGGAGACATTCATTGAGCGACTGATGTCAAAGCTGCGCGAGTCCGGTTACATATATCACCCGGCGCGCCAGTTCTCCACGCTGATGCATATCTTCAGGCTCTCGCCGGAGTTAGTCACCAAATACCTCGGCCAGATCTTCGACATCATCATGGAGTGGAAGCTCGAGACATGGTCCACCGAGCCCTTCCGCAGCGCCTTCGTTGAGCAATTTGAGATATACATACGCACCGCCCGCACCCAGATTGACCGCTTGCCGCAAGCCGAGGCACAAGCCGAAAACGACCGTCTCGAGAAGACTATCACGGCCATAGCCCTTCAGCTCTTCATCGCCGACGGCATCAACGATGAGCGTTACCGATACAATCGCAACCTATTCTACCGCTACATCTCACTGCTGCGCCCCACCAAGAGCGACGACCTGCTGCGCAAGGCCTATCTCACGATTCTCGGCCACAACATGTCAGTACAAATCAACTACGACGATATCAAAGAGCCTATGATGCTCATGACGCGCGCCACCGTGATGCCCGGAAGCATTGACCCCGACATTAAGAAGGCTTACTTATGCACGGACACCGGCGTGATGATATCAGCCGACAACGACAGCATCTCGCTGCGACGTGCCGACGAGCGATGCTCCACACCCGCTATACCATCATCGCTGATGCCGTGGCTGTCGCCGCAAGTGTTCCTTGACCACATCTCGCAGCTCTCCGGCTCAAAGCTCAAAAACTTTGAGGCGCACCACCAGCTATGGCGACAGATTGAAGCGGCGCTCTTGGAGAAACGCATAGCCCAGGCCAAGGAGCCCACAGAGCAGCGTGAGGCCGGCAAAGGCGATGATGTGTATATCGTAATAGGCGATATCATCAGCGACAACGCCGGGGTCAATCCGCTGTTCCGCTGCCGCATCGACGACCCCGACTTTATCTCAGCCGAAGGCGTGATACGTCGCGATGAAATCATCGGCTACAACATCAGCTCGGTGTCGCCTTCTACGTTTACCGACAACGACGGCTCGCCGCTCCACTTCCACGCCCGCATCATCGACATCGACGACAACGGCGTGTATGTCTTCTCACTGCGCGAAGAGGTAAAATCCGTCATCACCGAGCTCTTTGACTACAATGACACTTACACCGCCGTTATTGCCGGCCAGATGGGATCGGCTTATTACAGCGCCATAAGCAGCGTAGGAGTGGGCGTGATACTCGCTCACGACAAAGATGTCACATACCCCAAAGGCTCTATCGTCAACTTCCGCGTGCTCGACATACAGCCCTCCAAGGTGCAGGTCCATGGCACCATCACAGGCCTGTGTGACGACCCCGACGTCAAGGTGGACAAGGACCTGGCCTTTCACAACATCGTGCACGCCATCAGCTACATCCTTGACAACGATGATACCGACTCTGAAAGCAACTACATCGACGACGATGACAGCACCCTTTCTACCGACGACATCTCCGAAATCATAGAGATACTCAAATTCAAGGCGCAGGCCGCCAAGGAGATACTCCTCGCCTATGACTACCTGATGTTTGCTCGAATGATAGCCCTTTCTATCAATGACCGGGCCACGGCTCAGCTCCTCGATGTGCAGGCCGGCCTGCTGCGTCTCCACCAATTCTATGCCACCAACAGCCGCATTGATGCCGACGACCTCGAGCAATACAGCGCCCTCATCGCCGGCCAGCCTATGCTGGAGCTGATGTATAAGCGACTGCAGATAGTATCGCGCTTGGGCGACACCTCGTTCAACGACGAGCTGTGGCACATCATTCAGAATGCGCGCAACAACCTTGAGGTGACACTCGCCCGGCTCGTGCTCTCCTACAACATGGTCACCGGCGACAACGCCGCGGCGGCCGACGATACCAACGTGGCCAAAGGCATTAAAGCCAAGATAGCATCGCTACTGGGTGTCAACAACGAGACAAAACGCCTCAAATACTACGGCTCCGAAACACAATATGTTGAGTTCAAGAGCAGCCTCGTATTCACCGCACGCCGCTTCCCCAACGAGAAAATCGAGCCTAACCCCGAAGGTCAGCAGTTTGTAATCCTAAAGATTATCGCCGGCTTCCTCAACTCTACCGGCGGCACGCTCTACATCGGCGTCAACGACCAGCACTACGAGGCCGGATTTCACGATGACCTCGAATACTACAAGACCCGCAAAGGTGTTATCGACTCTTACAAGTTTGACATGAAGACGGTCGATAACCTATGTGTCTTCCTCGAAAACCTCGTGCGAATACGTTTTGACATCAATGTTGCTCGCCTGGTGGAGATTGCCCCCGATGATGATGCCGACAAAGATGTCATTGTGGTCAAAGTGAAGCCCAGCATCACGCCTATATTCCTTGACGACAAGCTCTATGAGCGTCAGAGCACATCTACGGTGATGCTCGTAGGCGAAAAACGCTACGACTTCATCGAGATGCGCAGCGCACAGGAGGCTATGCGCCGAGCCGAGCTCGGCCTCCCTACTTCTGACGAGCGCAAGGCCAACCTCGAAGCCTATGCCGTCGCCGACACCGACACGAGCTCCACCAAGGCTCGCGCTGCCGCCAAAACCGTCTCGGCGACGAGCGCCCCGTCGCCTGCAGCGCCGGTAATTGCCACCTCGGCATGGAAACGCCAGGTGCTACACTCCTACGACGACGGCTTTGAGCAGCCTGCCGGCTACATCTACATCATGCACGACGGCTCTATGATATACTCTGACTCTGACATATACATCGACATGGAGCCGGGCTGCGACCTCACGCTCACCATCAAAGACAGCGAGTGTGATGGCGCATTCCTAATCATAGCATACCCCGATGCCAAGGTCTTAAAAGTGCCTATCATCGAAATCCTCAAGAAAGCCACCAACAAGCCTTTTGCATACTACAACGACGCCCGGCCCGCTTTTGCCGCCATCGCCGGCGCCGACGACTGCCTGCTCTCTGTCATCTACGACAACAACGACGGGCTCTGGCAGCGTGCCACCCCGATAGCCGAGCTGGAGGCAGCTCACGTCAACTCGCAACCAAAGCGCTTTATCGATGCCCCGGGGCTCGCCGGCACGGTGCTTTACGACATCATCGACGCTACTGCGCGCGAGGAGTTCAAAGGCTCATTGACGTCTGACATCAGCCAGCGCCAGTTAGGCTACACCATGCACTGCCGCCGCAACAGCACCGAGGCTGACGCCAAATTAAAGCATCTCATCTCTATGGCAGCTCAAAAACAACATTGACAGCTATGGCCAGCACCACACTTCATCCGCTATTCTCGATAATCACCGTCACTTACAACGCCGCCGCCACGGTGCAGCGCACCCTCGACAGCGTCGCCGCTCAGTCTTGCAGCCTGTACGAGCACCTTATCATCGACGGTGCTTCTACCGACGGCACCCTCGACATCGTCAATCAAGCCATGCAGCGCAACCCGCTGATCTCGCTGCTCTCCGAACCTGACAAAGGCCTTTATGACGCCATGAACAAGGGCATCGGCCTCGCTAAAGGCGACTACTTCATCTTTCTCAACGCCGGCGACAAGTTTCACAGCGCCGACACCCTCCAGACCATCGCCGACACCATCCTCGACAACGACTACCCAGGCATCGTCTATGGCCAAACCGACATCGTAGATGACAACGGCACATTTCTGAAGCCGCGACACCTCACGGCGCCTCGCCGGCTATCGGTCAAGAGCTTTGCCGACGGCATGGTGGTGTGCCACCAAGCATTTGTGGTGCTGAGGCGTGTGGCCGGATACTACGACCTCAAATACCGATACTCGGCTGACTATGAGTGGTGTATCCGCTGCCTGCTGCGCTCGCGCCGCAACAGCTACATCGATGGCATCATCATCGACTACCTCGCCGAAGGACTGACCACGGCCAACCACCGCGCATCGCTTATGGAGCGCTTCAAGATAATGAGCCGATACTACGGCTTTTGGCCCACTCTCGCCCGCCACATAAAATTCTTTATCAGAAACGCCAAGCGCAAGAATTAAGCACCACCCCACCCCCCCAACGCTCGCTATCATATTAATAATATGTATATCCACAATATCACATTCTCGGTAGAGAACGCCCTCGCCGACGAGTTTATCGCCTTCATCAACGGCGACTTCATACCCGCATCGCTGGAGTGCGAAGGCATCGACAAGCCGCAATTGGCGCGTGTCTTGCACCAAGTCGATGACAAAGCCACAAACTACGCCCTGCAGTTTGCCGCCGGCAGCGTTGACGACATCAACTGCTGGTATGAGGACTGCGGCGCCGCGCTCTTCAGCAAAATCATGGAGCGGTGGCCTGACCGCGTGCTCTTCTTCCAAACCGCCCTGCAAGTGCTGTCATGACCGCCGCCGCCAACACTGCTGACACCTGGCCATTCAGCCGCGTCATCATAGGCATAGACCCGGGCACCAACGTCATGGGCTACGGCATCATAGGCGTGGACGCCCGCTCCAAGCCGCAGATGATAGCTATGGGCGTGCTCACCCTCGATAAGTTTGAAACCCACTATCTGAGGCTGCGCCGTATCCACGAGCGCGTGCTCTCGCTCGTGGAGCAGTATCTGCCCGACGAGATGGCTATCGAGGCGCCTTTCTTCGGCAAAAACGTGCAGTCGATGCTCAAACTCGGACGCGCACAAGGCGTGGCAATGGCAGCCGCGCTCATTCGCGATGTGCCCATCACCGAGTATGAGCCTCGTAAGATAAAAATGGCCATCACCGGCAATGGCGCCGCCTCCAAGGAGCAGGTGCGCGAGATGCTCAAGCGGCTCCTCGCCATCCCCGACGACAGCATCTTGCCTCAGCTCGACGCCACCGACGCCCTCGCTGCGGCTCTATGCCACTTCTATGAGTCGCAACGGCCGCGCTCCTCGGCATCGGCATGCAAGTCGTGGAAGGAGTTTATCGACAAAAATCCCTCTAAAGTCAAGCGATAACAGCGCCGCCGCGGCCGCGGCTCACCCGGTTCAGCACATATAGCAGCGCCACGGTGGCCACAACGCTCACCGCGGCCCACACCGCCGTATCGCCCGTGCCTATGGTCTCCAGTGCCGACCCTTCGCCGGCAAGGCGTGCATTAAGCACATACAGCGTGTTGTTAAGCGCATGGATGATGATGGGCAGCCACACCGTGCCCGACCACACCAGCAGATAGCCGAAATACACGCCCAGCAACATACGCGGCACAAATCCGTAAAACTGCATGTGTATCAGCGAAAACACTATGCCCACGACCCACACAGCCACGTGCACATTCACGCGCCCTGTGACAAGCAGCCGCTGAAACGCTCCGCGGAAAAACAGCTCCTCGGCAAAGCCCGCAGCCACACCCATCACAAAGACCGCCACGATGATATCGCCCACGCCGCCGTGACCCTGTATCACCGACAATGCGGCCGCCGCGCTCTGCTCCATCTCGAGCATCACAGCCGCGAGGCCATCGGGCAGCGGCAGCGCCGCATTCCACGCTATCACGGCATTCATGGCCGGCGTGGAGACCACCAGCGTCACCGCCGCAAGCACGCCCGGAAGCCATAGCCGCCGAGGCGACGCCACGCGCAGTGCCAACAGGTCGGCCGGCCGGCGCGTCACCAGCATTGCCGTGGCTATCGCCGGCAGTATCAGCAGCAGCACATCTTGCATAATCGCCGCTATGCGCATCGCCGGCGTAGAGTCGCCCCCGAATTTCAGCGTTATCAGATAAGCCACCATCGTGGTCAAGAAAAAGCCTACTATGGTGATGCAGCCAAAGATGGCAAGACGCTTGGGCAGCGTCAGCGCGAGCTTGATATCAGTCGTTGTCATATTCCTTACATTTTTTATGCGCGCAAAGGTAGGCATTTTTTTTGAAAACCACACACGCCCGGGCTGCACATATAGGCATATTCCTACAAATGATGCGGCAGGCGATAGCACACCGCGGTGAGGCCATTTCGTCGGTTTTTATTGGCAAATTGGCCGATTTGTTAGGTTTATACCTGAAAATGTCGTAACTTTGCGCAAAATTGGGTTGCAGTTCTTTCTCCGGCAGCCTACATTATTTGTTATTATGAAGTTGATTCATTTCTATAAATTACGGCGCGCAATAGCCCTGTCTGTCGCGATGATTACGATGGGGACGGCGGCGGTTTCCGCTCAAGAGCAATTCTCGCGCGACATTCACCAGATATCCTTTATCCCTAAGGGGCAATGGATTACGGGCGTCTCTGTCTCATACTCCCAATCCACTCAAAACAACTACAAATTTTTCATCGTCGAAAACCTCAACGGCGACACTTACTCCTTCAACGTCAGCCCCATGGCGATGTACTGCTTCAAGGACAATCTCGCCGCCGGTGGTCGTGTCGGATACTCACGCTCACGCACACGCATCAACAAGGCCGATGTCGTCCTCGACTCCGAGACCGAGTACAATGTTGACAACCTCTACTCCATCAGCCACAACTACTACGCCACAGCCGCTTTCCGCCAATACCTAAACCTCGGCAACAACACCCGCTTCGGTCTCTTCAACGAGGTGCAGATACAGGTGGGCGGAGGGCAGTCTAAGCTATGCGACGGCACCGGCGATGACCTCACCGGCACTTACGCCAAAAACGTCAACTTCAGCATCGGCCTGTCGCCCGGCCTCGTGGTCTTTCTCAGCAACTACTCGGCCCTCGAGGTCAATGTAGGCGTCCTCGGATTTGACTACACCAAGACCAAATCCACCACTGACCAGATATATGTGTCGGAGCGTAACGTCAAGTCGGCCAACTTCAGAATTAACCTCTTCTCTATTTCCTTTGGCGTCGCCTTCTATTTATGATGTACACAATGAAACGTCTTCTATATATCATCCCCATCATAGCTGCGATGCTGTTCGGCGCCGCCTCCCTGAGCGCCCAAACGGTGGTAAAAAAGGTTGATGCTCCGCACCACTCTGACCTCGACGAGCGCGTTATCGTCGGCAAAGACACCGTCAGCATCGTCATTCCCGAGCCTAACTTCGGCCGTTATGACCGCGGTCTATTCAACTATCTGTTTATCCCAAAAGGGAAATGGGGCTTCGGCCTAACTGCCTCTTACGGCGAGCTTAACACCGACAATGAGAGAGTGCTCTCTTACCTGACCGACGTGGATTTCAAAGGCAAGATGTACTCCATCAAGCCTTCGGTCACTTACTTCATCCGCAGCAACCAATCCGTGGGCCTGGAGTTTAACTACACCCGAGGCATCGCTGACCTCGCAAACCTCGCCCTCGACTTTGACGAGGACATCAACTTCAAGCTCAAGGACGTCAGCTACTACACCCAATCCACATCAGTGTCGGTATTCTACCGCAACTACATAGGCCTCAGCAAATCGCGACGCTTCGCCGTGTTCAACGAGGTCGCCGCCAGCTTCGGCAGCGGCTCTTCGCGCTTCAAGCGCCTCTACGACGGACAGCCCAAGGACACCCAGACTGTCATCACCAAGGGCGCCCTCAACTTCAGCCCCGGCCTCTGCGTCTTCATTCAGGAGTTTGTATCCTTCAACGTCTCGTTCGGCGTCTTCGGCCTCAAATTCCAGCGCGAGCACCAGACCACCGACGGCGTAGATGAAGGCACTCGCTTCACCTCCGGCGCCAACTTCAAATTCAACCTTTTCAACATCAACTTCGGATTGATGGTGGTTATCTAATTCGCTATTTATCATGAAGATACGCATCTCTCGATTGGCCGCCCGCACTTTGATAGCCGCTTTGTTGGCTACAATGGTCTCGGCATGCATCGAAAACAACATACCCTACCCTCGCATTCAAGCAAACTTCCTCACCTTTGCCGTGGAGGGCAGCGAAGGCGACGCCGTAATCGACTCGGCAACGCGCAACATACGCATCAAATTCCCCGAGACAGCCAACCTCGCCGACGTCACCGTCACATCTTACACCGTCACACCGGGGGCTTCGCTCGTGGGTGAGCAGCTCTCCAAGCTCAACCTCGAGACGCCGCAGCGTGTGGTCCTCCGCCTGTATCAAGACTACGACTGGACCATCTCCGCCACACAGGACATCGAGCGACACTTCACCTTCGAAGGCCAGATTGGCACCGCCACCATCGACGTGCCGGGCAAACGCGTCGTGGCATACGTCTCTGACAAGTTTGACATCACACAAATCCACGTCACATCTATCAAGCTCGGCGCTGAAGGCTCCACCATGGACCCCGACCTCAACGATGCCAAAGCTGACTTCTCGGCGCCGGTCACTGTCAATGTCACCACTCACGGCGTGACATCGCGTTGGACCATTTACCTCCAGCCCTCTGAGGCAAGCGTTACCACTTCTGCGGCCGACGCATGGTCACGAGTGGCATTTGTATATGGCGACGCCGAGGCCGGACACGACAACGGCGTGGAGTATCGCCTCAAAGGCGCCGACGAGTGGTCGCGAGTGCCCGCCGAATGGATCACCCACAATGGCGGCTCATTTGTGGCGCGCATCATTCACCTCACCCCCGAGACCACATATGAGGTGCGCGCTTACAGCGACGAGGAGTACGGCCAAGCCATCGAAATAACCACAGACCCCGAGCGCCAAGTCGTAGGCAGCGACTTTGACAACTGGTGGCTCGATGGCAAAGTATGGAACCCCTGGGCACAAGGCGAAACACAGTACTGGGACACCGGCAACAAGGGCGCCACCACGCTCGGAGGCTCTAACACCGTCCCCACCGACGACACTGCCACAGGCTACGGAAAGGCCGCCAAGCTCCAGACACAGTTTGTGGGCATCGGTGCCCTCGGTAAGCTCGCCGCCGGCAACATCTTCTACGGCTACTACGTGCGCACCGACGGCACAAACGGCGTCCTCAGCGTCGGCCGCGATTTCAACCTCCGGCCCACCAAGGTGCGCGGATACTACAAATACCAAACTGCACCGATAAGCCACTCCAACAGCACTTACGAGTATCTCAAAGGACGGCCGGACACCTGCATCGTGTGGTGCGCACTGATTGACCAGGACACCCCCTTCGAGATACGCACCAACCCCAAAAACCTGCAGCTATTCAACGAAAACGGCCCTTACGTCGTGGCTTACGGCAAGATTGAGCAGGGCAACAACGTCAACTCATACACCCCATTCGAGTTCGAGCTTAAATACACCTCCACCTCGCGAGTGCCCAAGTTCCTGCTAATCACCGCCTCCGCAAGCAAATACGGCGACTACTTCACCGGCGGCGACGGCGCCATCCTATGGCTCGACAACATCGAATTGGAATACGACTATTAGCCACCCCGCTCTCAATAAACCATCAGTCATCATGTCACAATCATCATTCTTACGACATATCACCATAGCATTGGCCGCCCTCAGCGGTCTTTGCTGCTTTACGGCCGCTGCGGCCGACAACGACAGCGCCGAGCCTAAAGCCCTCGAGTTCTCCCCGGCATTCAAGTTTCACGGCACACTGCGAGGCCGTTATGAGGTGCTGACCGACAACGGCGACGGCCGCTTTCAGGTGCGCAACGCACGCCTCTCGCTCGGCGGCGACGTGGCGCCGTGGATTTCTTACCTCACCCAGGTAGATATCAGCGACAACTCCACATTCAAATTTCTCGACGGATACGTCACCCTCAAGCCCTCCAAAGTCATTGACATAGTGGTGGGCCAGAGCCGCGTATCATTCAGCAACGAGTCATTCCTCGCTCCGCACACCTACATCTTCGCCAACCGCTCATTCGTCAGCAAAGACCTCGGCAGCAAGCGCCGTCCCGGCATCAAGGCCCGCATCAGGCCTCTCAACCACGGCGCATCTGACCTCGCCATCGAGGCTAACATCGCCAACAGCGGCGCTCACGGAGCATCAGGCTGGAGCAACCATTACACCTACGCCGCACGAGCCACCCTCAACAAATACATAGCCGGCGCCGGCCACAACATCATCGCCGAAGTAGGCTTCCAATCAATACACCCCGACATAGTGCGCATCAACTGCTACGACGCTGCCCTGCAGTGGCGCTTCGACGACCTATACACCAAAGCCGAAATCACTCACTGGCGTTACTCTCACGATGCTCACCCCGCAGCCACGGCTTACCTCGTCGAAGCCGACTATGGCCGTAACCTAAAGTCCAACGCCATCAGCCGCATCTCGGCGCAAACGCGCTTTGACGCCCTCACAGACTTCTCCACGGGCGTAGCTGACGACAGCGGTGCCCTCGTCACCGACAAGTGCGCCCGTAAGCGCCTCACCATTGGCGCCACTGCCACGAATATCAACAAATATTGCCGCACCGACCTGCGCCTCAACTACGAGCACTACTTCTACGGCTACAACGCCGCCTACAGCGCCGCCGACGGCAGCAAAGTCACCATCGAGCTGGTGGTGCACTTCTAACCCGGCGAGCAGCGCCACTCCCTGTCACTCACGGCAGAGCACGCCGCCACCCCCTGGCATCAGCACCCCAGCAAGTCGCGCGTGATATCCAGCGCTGCTTTGATATCCTCGTCACTCACCGCGCGGCCCGTCACCGGCTTGCCCACGGCGGCAAGCAACGTAAAGCTCTTGGTCTGCAAGTCGCTATTCTTCTTGTCGTGGCTCATAATCTCGAGCAGGCGCGGATAGTCATCACACGTAATCTCCGGAGCTCCGTAATGCTCGCGCACATACGCCGCCACGGCGTGCAGCACATCGCTCGGGAAGCCCAACAGCAGCTTTGACAGCACAAGAGCAGCCACGAGGCCCCACGCCACAGCATAGCCATGAGCCACCGGCGACCGGCGCTCCAGCGCATAAGCCTCTAAGGCATGACCCACAGTGTGGCCCAGGTTCAGCGACCGACGCACGCCATGGTCCGTGAAGTCCTTAGCCACGATGGCGCTCTTCACTGCCACATTGCGCTCTATCAGCGACAGCAGCTCGGCATCATCGGCCGCCGGCTGCCAACCCGATATGTCAAAGCTCAGCAGGCGGCCCAGCATCTCGGCGTCGTCAAGCAGCCCATGCTTGAGCATCTCGGCATAGCCCGAACGCAGCTGGCTGTTGTGAAGCGTCTTGAAAAAACACGTCGAGAGCACCACCGCCCGTGGCTCGCTGAACACGCCTATCTCATTCTTCAGCCCATTATAGTTAAAGCCGGTCTTGCCGCCTACCGACGCATCTACGGCGCACAGCAGCGTCGTCGCCACATTGATGCAGTCGATGCCGCGCTTATACGTGGCCGCGGCAAAGCCGCCCATGTCTGTCACAACGCCGCCACCCACACATATCAGTGCCGACGACCGCGTGGCCCCGCCGCTGCTCAACGCCCGCCAGATAGTCTCAACGCCCTGAAGCGTCTTCGACGCCTCGCCCGACAGGATTTTTATCACCGGCGCAGCGCTCACGGCCTTGCTCGTAGCGCGCAGCTGTGGCAACACAAACTGCTCGGTGTTGACATCTACCAGCACATACACGCTGCTATATTTATTGTGATGTACCAGGGCATCTATCGTGGTGCCCACCTCATTTGTAAAGATAAGTTCCGGTTTCATAGTAGTCTCTTGTAACAAATTAAGCTGATAATAGGTGAATCGTTTTACAATCTTTTTTCCTTTCTTCTCTGCAAAGGTACAAAAAATATGCCAAACTCCGAAATCCCCACCATAATTCCACACCCCTCCCTGGCACTCCTTATCGTTGCGCGTATGATAATAGAAGAGCGTTTGCCCGGGAATATATCCTCGGCGCATCAGTTCCACGAAGACTTTTTTATTCATTTTATTCGCTGTATTGAATAAAAATACCTTTTTTTATTCAATAGACACCCGCTTTTTGATTAAAAACCACACCCCTTCTCGCCAACAATCATCTACTTTCCAGCCACACCCCTAAAAAAATCACCCGCCTGCACGCTCATTTCCAAGATTTTTTTCGTAACTTCGCAGACTATACTTCCGGCGCAAATGACCGCCTCAAGCCTCGCCGACCTTTCGCATTTTGGCGTGTCATTCAATAGTATTGCGAACGAAAAAACCGATGAATAATAACTGGACTCGCGAAGAAACGATTATCGCCTTTAATGTTTACTGCAAAATACCTTTTAAGCGCAGTAGCAAGGCGCATCCGCTGGTGGTGAAATACGCCCACATCATCGGCCGCTCGCCCAGTGCCCTAAATATGAAAATCGGAAATATCGGTAGGCTTGACCCTGACTTGAAACGGCAGGGAATAAGTGGACTCACCCACGGCGCTAAAGAAGAACTGGAGGTGTGGAATGAATTTTATAACAACCCCGAACGGCTCGCCTACGAGAGCGAAAGGCTCATTGCTCAATTCGCCGGCAAAGCGATAGAAGACACTTCGGATATTTCGCTCAAAGACCTCCCTCTGGGCGAGGAACGAGAAGCCGTGATAAAGCAACGCGTCAATCAATCATTCTTCCGCGCTGCCGTGACATCTTCATATAATTTCAGGTGCTGCATCTCTGGCATACAAAACGAGAAGATCGTTGAGGCCTGCCATATTATTGAGTGGTCGCAAGACGTGGCTAACCGCACCAATCCTCATAATGGCTTGTGTCTGAACCCATTTTTCCACAAGGCATACGATAAGTTGCTGCTCTCTATTACTCCCGACTTTCACATCGTGATTTCTGATAGCCTAATCGAAAACACCGACTGCCTGGCCACTCGCGACTATTTATCACAACTTAACGGCACTAAAATCACCCTACCCGACAGATTTCCCCCTAAAAAAGACCTCCTCGCACTCCACCACGACAAATACTTGCAATCACTATGATTGATTATATCAAAAATATTTTGACCAATAGTAAGAATAGTGATAAGCTGGCTGATTTCTTTTATCCGCTATATATGATTTTATACAATGCAAAATTTATATATAACGTGGATTTATGTAAAAGGAGTGTTGAGTTTACCACCTTAGATGGTTCTCCTATATTACGCCTTCCAGCTTCAACCTTTTATGAAGCACTAATTGTGCTGCTTAAAGATAATCAGCAATGTCATACGGTCGAAACCGCGAACAATTTCATTAGCAAAATATTTAGCTGTGACATAGCTCAAATTAGCGAGACATGCTTAGCAAAAATATTATGGATTGACGGCTATAATAGCTCTCTTGAGCGTAAATCTGCAATAGTCCTTGCCAGTGGAGATAATACTAACTTCATTT
>JAEDNZ010000031.1 GCA_016302215.1 Muribaculaceae bacterium | reverse complement strand
GTAGATGACGACGAGGCTGAGGTGTCGGCTCAGATAGTCTATGCCGCTGATATGTGTGCCGCTGACAATGTTATCGCCGATGCATCAGTGGTCCGTAAAGTAGAGCTGCAAGGCGTAGCCCTCAGCGGTCGCCGCTCAAACTATGGCATCGACCTGACATGGAGCGCCCCGGCAGCATCTTACGATTATCTCACCGAAGACTTTGAGTCGTATGAACCCTTCGCTATTGACGACTTTGCTCCCTGGATTACTATTGACGGCGATGGCGCCACCACATATTTTATCGATGGCCTTGATGTGCCGGGCAATGGCACCCCCAAAGCATTCCAGCTCTTCAACCCGTCGGCCATCGGTGGCGGATTGGTAGTATCTGACGATGCTATGCCTCACAGCGGTGACGCATGCCTCATCTCGTATAATCCGGCGCCTACATCTTCTACTATGCCTGATGCCGAGGTGCCTGATGCTGATGACTGGCTCGTCTCGCCCGAGCTGCCCGGCGTGGCTCAGACCATTGAGCTCTATGCCAAGAGCCTCACCACTCAGTGGGGCGTGGAGAGCTTCGAGATACTATACTCCGTGACGGGTCATGACACTGCCGACTTTATCAAAATCGGCGACACCCTGCACACCGGCAGCGCATGGCAATGCTACACGGCGCAGCTCCCCGAGGGCGCCCGATACTTTGCGGTGCACGTCATCTCGCACAATAAGTATGCCTTTATGATTGATGACATATCATATCTCGGCGGCGAGTCAGAGGTGATAGGCTACAATGTGTATCGCGATGGCGCGCTGCTGCAGAGCGTGGATGCAGCCACCTGTGCCTTCAGAGACAGCCCTGATGATCGCGGCCTGCACTCATGGTTTGTCACGGCGCTATATGGGGCCGGCGAGTCGATGCCATCAAATATCATCACCGCCGACACTTCGGCCGTCATCGATGCTCTCACGGCAGCTGACGAGGCTTATGATATTTACACCCTTGAGGGCATCATCGTGGGTACCGGACTTCGTGCTATCCCTGATAACCTGCCTAAAGGCTTCTATATCGTAAACAAAAGTAAAGTATTTGTTAATAAATAGGTGTAGCAGTATTATTGCTTAAATCCTTAGGCGGGGCAGTCACTGCGAAGTGGCCGCCCCGCTGATTTTATCGGTGCTGTGAGCCGTAATCAAAAAATTCTGCGTACCTTTGCAAATATGAATTGTACGACGCTCACATCTGATCTTATAGCGCAGCCGCGCCTGTGGCGCTTGTCGATGCTCGTAGATGACGCTGCCGTCACCGTGGCGGCGCGGTCGTCAGTCGATGATGCCGGGTTGATTACTGCGCGTCTGCCTTTTGACGACACCATTACCTCTCGCGCCAAAGCTCTTGAGGAGGTGGTGTATGCCAATCCGTTGCTGCTGTCTGATTTCGGACATGTAGATGTGGTGGTGCGCACTGACAAGGTCTCCATCGTGCCCGCCGAGGCGGTGCCTGACGAGGAGGCATGCTCAGCGGTGGCGGCGCTGCTGTGGCCTGAGGCGGAGGCCGCTGTCAGCGCGGTGACGCTGCCCGATGGCTATGCCATGGTGGCTTCTATTGACGAGGGCACACGCCGCTTTGTGGCTCGCACTTTTAATAATCCGCCGTTGCTGCCTCACATGGCGGCCCTCGTGCGCTATTTTGCGCTCAAGGCCCGCCGTGGCAATACCGCTAAGATATATGTGTATTTGCGCCCCGATGCTCTTGACGTGGTGGCCTTAGGCTCTCAGGGCCTGATGGCAGCTACTACCTATCACTGCGACCCCAAGAGCGATGATGCCACATACTATGTGCTCGCTCTCGCAAAGCAGTGCGGCTTTGACCTCGACCGCGACGAGCTGCTTGTCTGTGGCGATGGCGCGGCGCGAGCCGTGTTGCTGCCGCAGCTGCGCCGCTTTGTGGCTAATGCCATGCCGCTGATATTGCCTTTGGGTGGTATCGGTGCGGCGAGTCAGGATGTGGCGCGAGTGCCATTCGAACTGTTAATATTACCCTTGCTATGAGAATAATACGTGGCAAATATGGGCGTCGCCGCTTTGACGTGCCTACGAATATCAGCGCGCGCCCCACTACCGACTTTGCGCGCGAAAACATCTTCAATGTGCTTGAAAACCTTATTGACTTTGAGGGCAAAGCTGCGCTCGACCTCTTTGCCGGCACCGGAGCTATCACCTTTGAGTTTCTCTCACGCGAGTGCGCTTCGGTGACATCGGTAGAGAAGGCCGCCACCCAGTATAATTTTATACGCAAAGTGGCGCAGCAGCTCAATGTGGGCGATGCGCTGACGCTCGTGCGCGGCGATGCGTTGCGCTTTGTGCAGACGGCGCTGCGCCGCTACGATGTGGTGTTTGCCGACCCGCCTTACGATATGGAGGGCTTTGGCGATGTGCCGCGACAGGTGCTTGAGTCAGCCGTCGTGGGGCCCGGCTCTATCTTTGTGATGGAGCACTCCAAGGCTTATGACTTCTCGGCCTTGCCTTATTTTGTGGAGCATAGGGCGTATGGCTCGGTCAATTTCTCGATTTTCATCATACCGGAGGCTGAGTGAACGATGGGCGGGGTGAGAGCATGGGTTGAGGCGATGCGCCTGCGCACACTGCCCGTCTCTGTGGCCGGCGTGGTCACGGCGTGCGGCTTGGCGGTGGCATCAGGCCATTTCAGCGCTGTGCCGGCGCTCTTGTGCTTGGCTTTTGCCGTCTTGGCGCAGATAGCCTCAAATTTTGCCAACGAATATTATGACTATAAGGCCGGGCTCGACAGGGTGGGGCGCGATGGCCCGCGTCGCGGTGTCACCGAGGGCGATATTACCCCGAGAGCTATGCTATGCGCCACTTTTGCCACCCTCGCCCTGGCGGCGGTCATAGGCTGTGGCTTGATATATTACGGCGGCTGGTGGCTCCTCGGCGCCGGCGTAGCGATAGCTGTCGGTGCATTGGCTTACAGTGCCGGCCCGTATCCTCTTTCGCGCCATGGCTGGGGTGAAGTAGCGGTGGTGCTCTTTTTCGGCCTCGTGCCGGTATCGCTGACTTACTATGTGCAGGCGCTATGCTGCCCGATGCAGGTAATAGTGGCCGGCGCAGGCGTAGGGCTGATGGGTGCCAATGTGCTGATTGTCAATAACTATCGCGACCGTGATGATGACCTCGCAGTGGGAAAGTTGACGCTCGCGGTGCGTCTGGGGCGTCCGGCTATGCTGATACTCTATGGATTTAATGTAGTGGCCGGGGCCGCGCTGATTGTGCCGGCGTGGATGCTGACAGCGAGCGCTCTGTGGCCGGTGGTGCCGGCGCTGTATGTGGTGGCTTCATTAGCGATACTGCGACAGCTGAGCTTGCGCCGCGGCGCTGCCATCAATCCGCTTTTGGGTATGACCGCAATGGCTATGCTGGTGCACGCGCTGCTGTATCTCGCGTCAGCTATCGCTCAGTGACAATTTGCTTGTAGCCCATGGTGAAGTATGGCCTTGCGTAGTCGCGCGGACGCATCACGGCGTTGTTGAATATCACCACATCGGCATCGAGGGGCACGGAGCCGCGAGCCTTGGACTCGGGCGTGCGCCCGGCGGCAGCTTCAATGTGGCAGCATTTGGCGCATAGCTCAGCGTGAGAGAGCGCCGTGGCGAGGAGTATCACTGTGTTGAGATACGGCGGGTCGATGCCGTTGTCAGCGGCGTTGTCATAGATGCTGCTTTGCCTCATTATGGAGCCTAACGTGGCAAATGCGGCTATCGCCTGCTTGACGCGTGCCTCTCGGTCGGCGGTGTTGCTGCCGATGCATATCACGGCTGTATTGGTGTTGGTGAGGCTCACGTCGCTGGGTTACTTTTTGTGTAGCGTGATAAGAGTTATCTCGGGTGTAGCGCCAACGCGCGCCGGGAACGCCACTTCGCCGATGCCGATATTGACATATAGCGCTCTGCCGAGGCTGTCGGTGTATAGCCCGCCCCATGTCTTATAGCGTAGGGCGGCGGGCGAGAAGCGTCCGCAAGCTATCTGCATGGCGTGAGTATGGCCTGAGAGCGTCAGCGCCACATTCACCTCGGGCCGGTTAGCGATACTGTCAGTCCAATGCACGGGGTTATGGCTCAGCAGCACCTTGACGGCGGCATCAGAGATGGCGGGGTATGCTTTGGAGAGGCTGCCGTAAATGGGGAATGGCGGGTCGCCCACGTTTTGTACGCCGATGACTGCGAGCGAGTCAGAGCCACGGTGCAGCATGATAGTCTCGTTGTCGAGCAGATGCCATCGCATCTGTTGCTGCAATTGGTGCATCACACGCATATTGTCAGTTTTGGCTTGTGGGCTGTCCCACTCATAGTAGTCGCCGTAGTCGTGGTTGCCCAAGATTGAGAGCACGCCGTCGGGCGCTTGCAGGCGCGACAGCGGCGCCACAAAAGGGTGCAGCTCCGCCGTGGTGCGGTTGACGATGTCGCCGGTGAATACTATGATGTCGGGCTGCAGGGCGTTGATGCTATCTACGAGGCGGCTCACATAGGTGGTGTCGGTGCCATAGCTGCCTACGTGGAGGTCGGATATCTGGGCTATGGTGTAGCCGTCAAAGGTGTCTGGCAGGCCTGACACCGCTACGCTCACCGGCTTGACTTCGATGTCGTAGCGAGTGACGAGCGCGCCCCACCATAGCGCTATGAATACGCTCAGCGCCGCGATGCAGCCCACCACTGCAGCTACCGCAGCGCGATTACGCCTCCGCAGTATAGCCCTGACGAGCAGTCCGGCGCTGTCGCATACGATGAATGTAAGCTTTGCGGCGTAAATGCTCAGATAGCCAAACAGCGCCCACATTATCACGGTGAGCCCCGCTTGTGAGACTTCCTTCTTGGGCAGGCATATCAGAAACGCCAGCGCCGCGGCGGCCACCACAGAGATGATGATATGAGCCTTTACGGCGCGGCGAGCCTTGCCGAAGACACGGCGTATGGAGCGCGCAATATAAGCATCAATGCCTATATTCAGCGCCAGCGCTATAATGGCGATAATCAGAGGGATACGCATAGGCTTGAGGCTTGTCTGCGCTTCAATGCCACGCTATTGCCGAGCTGCTAACTGATTGGCCAATGGGTTGGCATACATAGTGAGCATCATGTGTCGCATATACACGCGCTCCTCGGCGCTGACATCGTCGATATCTACTTTGTCGAGCTGATGCTCAAGATAAGCGTTGAAGCTCTCTACGTCATCTGCCGTGTAGTGGCTTGCAAACTGATGGCTGTCGTTGACGGCATCGTAAGCGATATAATTGCACGGATATATCTCGTAGCCGCGATGTATGCCTTGGTCTATGAGGCGGCAGGCATATTGCGCCACCTCGGCGCGCTCTGTGCCGACAAAGGCGGCCAGGTCGTCGTTGATGCTCTTGCCTATGTGCATCTTGATGTGGCCCTTGTATTTGAGTATGCCGGTCTCCATAGAGAATAGGTCATCGCGCTGGCTCTTTTTGAATTGCGGGTCGCGACGACGCATCAAAAATTCGCGCGCTTTGAGATAGTCATTGGGGTCAAACTCATACGAGATAGACACCGGCGTGAGGTTGACGGCCAGCAGGTTGGCCTTGGTGTCGCCACCGCCGGCGAGGCTGAGCATCTTGATGAGGCTCTCTTGCGTGACGTCGTTGGAGTCTTTGGCGCGGCCTTCGCGTTGGGCTATCCACACCGGCTCGTGGCGCTCGGTGATGACATAGTGTATGTATGCTGAGAGGTGGCGCGCTGCCTCCAATGCCTCCAGACGCCTCACATCGCGCTTGACGATGAAGCTGCGATTGAGCTTGACCAGGTCGGTAATCCAGTCATAGATGAGCAGGTTGTTGCCGATAGCTATCTGTGTCAGCGGCATCTTTGCCCTGATGAAGTTGAGGTTGAGAAATGACGCATCGAGCACTATATCGCGATGGTTGGTGATAAATGTGTGGCTCACTGATGTGTCAATATTCTCCTGGCCGTCCATGCTCAGGCCTGACGTGGTGCGGCTCACGAGCATCTCCAGAAATGCCCCTACCGTTTCATTCTGAAATTGGCTCTGGGTCTTGACCTGGAGCAGTTGTTTTACAAACTCGGCATAATCGACATCGGGCATCACATAGCGTATAGCATGCTCAAAGCCTTCTTCGGTCACTAACTCGGCAAGCTTTGCCTGAAATTGGTGGTCATCGTAGGGGGCTATGTCGCTGAATTCCTCCGGGAGTATATGTATTTGTGTATTTGCAGCCATATTTATGAAGGTACAATTTTATAGCTCCGCAAAGATACACAAAGTTTTTGAGGCTAAAGGCGTCTCTGCACGATAAAATGACTTTTGTGCAATTTTTCAGTATTCCTGTCTGATTTTGCGACTACAGCGCCGGTGACGTGTCAGAGATGATGCCGTCGGTCATGGTCCATTGTGTCAGCCCGCCTTCGGGAGCCTGGATGCATACATATACCATAGTGTCAGTGCCCGTGTTGCGCAGACAGCGCTGCGCCCCGGTGGCTACACGCACTACCGAGCCTTCGCTGATGTCAAAGATGTCGTCATCGACCTGAAAACACCCCTTGCCGCTGAGTATAAGGTAATGCTCCTCGTTGGCCTTGTGACTGTGAAGGAACGGCACGGCCTCGCCGGGGGCCAGCGAGCCATACGATATCTCACACGAGGTGGCGCCCACGGCGTCTTTGACAAATGATTTGCCGGCGAAGGCCGACACAGAGCCTATGGTGGCGTGGCCATAGCGGGCGTTGAGAGCCAATTGTTTGATTTCGCTCATTGTGCTGAGGATTTAGTTGGTTGGGTTATGAATTATTTGTAACTTTGCGCTACTCAAAAGATAGCAATGTGCTATTTGATAGCGCAAAGTTACAACACAAATCACTGCCTTGCAAGAGCTTACCTGCCGGTAAGGGGCTTACTTCAAGGTTAGAATTATTGATTATCAACGACTGAGTTATGCAACAATTGGCAAAAAATTTTTCCGACATAGAGCATTGCCCCATACGCCATCTGTTGGCGCATATCACCTCAAAATGGGCCATCTTGCTGATGATGATACTCGGCGAGGCCGGCACACTGCGCTACAGCGAGCTGCAAAAAATCATTCCCGACATCTCGCCCAAGGTGCTCAGTTCCACGCTAAAGACTCTCGCAGCATACGGCTTGCTGGAGCGTACTATCTATCCCACAGTGCCCCCTAAGGTGGAATATACTATCACCGCCGAGGGGCGAAGCCTGGTAGTCATACTCGCCGACCTTACGCGCTGGGCAAGCAATCATCAGGCTCGCGGCGTTTAGGCTGACTTAATTATTGTATGCTCTGAAAATTTTTACTACCTTTGTGACAACTTCTCAAAATATACACTTTATACTATGCGACTAATTATAGAAAACAACTATGATGCCGTATCGCGCTGGGCTGCGCGCTATGTAGCGTCGCGCATCAATGCCTCGGGAGCCACTGCCGAGCATCCCTTCGTGCTGGGATGCCCTACGGGCAGTTCGCCGCTGGGCATGTATCGCGAGCTGATAAAGCTCAATCAGAGCGGCAAAGTATCGTTCAAGCATGTTGTCACATTCAATATGGATGAATACTGCGGCATACCGCGTGACCACGAACAGAGCTATCACACCTTTATGTGGACCAACTTTTTCAGCCATATCGACATACCGGCTGAGAATGTCAATATCCTCAACGGCAATGCCACCGACCCCCAGGCCGAGTGCGCCGCCTATGAGGCCAAAATCAAGGCTATGGGTGGCATTGACCTCTTTTTAGGCGGTGTAGGCCCCGATGGCCATATCGCCTTCAACGAGCCGGGCTCATCGCTGACCTCGCGCACTCGCATGAAGACACTCACGCAGGACACTATCATCGCCAACTCACGCTTTTTCGGCGGCGACGTCAACCAAGTGCCCAAGACAGCTCTCACCGTGGGCGTAGGCACCGTGTGTGACGCTCGAGAGGTGCTCCTCATCGTCAACGGACACAACAAGGCTCGTGCGCTGCAGCATGGCGTAGAGGGCGCCGTGTCGCAGATGTGGACCATCTCGGCCCTCCAGCTGCACCCTCACGCCATCATCGTGGCTGACGATGATGCCTGCGCCGAACTAAAAGTCGCCACATATCGTTATTTCAAAGACATCGAGCGCGACAACCTCGACCCCGACAGCCTCCTCAAGTAACGAAGCATAATCACCAACAGAGCCGGGCGCTTGCCGGCGCCCGGCTCTTCAAACCATACAACCCAACAGGCTCTAACATACCATTCTAAGATAAAAGAGATATCACCCGGCCATGGATAGAAACGACAGTGTAGTAATCATACCGATGTACAACGAGCGCGAAAATGCCGCCGCTATCATCGACGCTGTATTGAAGCTCAACACCGAGCATGCTTTTGACATCCTTGTCATAGATGATAATTCGCCTGACGGCACTGCCGCCATCGTCAAGGACAAGATGGCGCAGCACCCCGGGCGCATCGCAATCATCGAGCGCGAGGGCAAGCTCGGCCTCGGCACTGCTTACATCACCGGATTTAAGTGGGCGCTCGACCATGGCTATGACTATATCTTTGAGATGGACGCCGACTTCTCGCACAACCCCAACGACCTCATTAAGCTATATCAGGCCACGGCCTATGATGGCGCCGATGTGGCGATAGGCTCGCGTTATGTGTCGGGCGTCAACGTGGTCAATTGGCCTATGGGGCGAGTGCTGATGTCGTATTACGCCTCCAAATATGTGAGATGCGTCACCGGTATGCCTATCCACGACACCACCGCCGGCTTTGTATGCTACCGCGCAAAGGTGCTGCGCACGATTGACCTTGACGCCATCAAATTCAAGGGCTATGCCTTCCAGATAGAGATGAAGTTTACGGCTTACCAATTCGGCTTCAATATCACTGAGGTGCCCATCATCTTCATCAACCGTGTGCTCGGCACCAGCAAGATGAGCTCAGGCATCTTCGGCGAAGCCGTCTTCGGCGTGATACGCCTTAAGTGGAACAGCTTCTTCAAGAAATATCAGCGCAAGGAATGACTCGCCCATCATTCGGCGGCCGATAGCCCTGACAACCTTTGATTTCACGCCTGTTATGCTTATATATAATGTAACGATAGTCAACGAGGGCCATTCCGGCCTCGGATATGTAGTCACTAACGGCGCTTTTATCAGCGCGGTGGGGAGCGGCGATGTGCCGCCCCAGCTGCTTGACAGCCATCGCGCTGATGCCATCGATGGCGGCGGCGATATGTTGCTGCCGGGAGCCATCGACTGCCATGTGCACTTCCGCGAGCCGGGCATGACTCACAAAGCCACTATAGCATCAGAGAGCCGTGCCGCCGCAGCCGGTGGCGTCACTTCATACATTGATATGCCCAACACTCGCCCCGCCACCACCACGAGAGCTCTGCTTGACCAAAAAGCCGACATTGCCGCCGCCACATCGATGGTCAATTATGGTTTTATGCTGGGCGCAACCATTGACAATATCGATGAGCTGCTGCGCGCTGACTACAGTCGCGTTGCTGCCGTGAAGGTGTTTATGGGCTCATCGACCGGGGGCATGCTCGTAGATGACGACAGCGCCCTGCGGCCTATCTTCAGCCAAGTGGAGGCGCCCATCGTGGTGCATGCTGAGGACAACGCCACTATCGCTCGCAACGCTGCCGCCGTGCGCGCACGCTTGGGCGTAGCTCCAGACGCCGATGTGCCCGTGATGTGGCATAGCGTGGTGCGCGATGCCGAGGCCTGCGTGCGCGCCACTGACCACGCTATCACCCTGGCTCAGCATTACGGCAGCCGCCTGCATGTAGCTCACCTCTCTACGGCTCAAGAGACACACTTCTTTGACCCCGCCACCGCCGATGACCCGTCGGCACGCATCACCGCCGAGGTGTCGCCTCACCACCTGATGTGGTGCAGCGACGACTATGTCTCACGCGGCGCGCGCATCAAGATGAACCCCGCCGTCAAGAGCGCCGCTGACCGCGATGCCTTGCGCAAAGGCCTCGCTGACGGACGCATCTCCATCATCGCCACCGACCACGCGCCGCATCTCCTTGCCGAGAAGCAGGGTGGGGCGTTCAAGGCCGTGTCAGGAGCACCCTTGGTGCAGCTCTCGCTGCCGACGGTGCTGTCGCTCTTCAGCGCCGAGACGGCAGTGTCGCGTATGTGCCACACGCCGGCGCGCCTCTTCGGCATACACAAGCGCGGATACATACGCCCCGGATACTACGCCGACATGGTGATAGTCAAGCACCAAGCTCGCACCGTGGCCGACAGCGACGTGCTCAGCCTCTGCGGCTGGTCTCCCCTCGACGGCGTCACCCTACAATATCAAGTCAGCACCACCATCGTCAACGGCCGGGTCGCTTATCGCGATGGCGTGATGGCTGACTCATCAGCCGCTATGGCTCTTACTTATCACAACGTATGACAAAATACTCGCTGCACACTACAATCCCCGACACCCCGATAGATAAGGGTCTGAGCCAAGCACAGGTGGCCGAAAGCCGCCGCGTGCATGGCGCCAACATACTCACGCCGCCGCCCAAGCCTTCGCTGTGGCTCAAGCTGATATCCTACTTCAAGGACCCCCTCATCGAGATACTCCTGGTGGCGCTGATGCTCTCTGTGGGCATATCGGTGTATGAATATGTGTCGCTCTCTGCCGGAGCCTCGGTCTTTCTCGAGCCGGCAGGCATACTGTTGGCCGTGCTGCTCGCCACACTCATAGGCTTTGCCCTTGAGGTCAGCGCCGACCGCAAGTTTGACGTGCTCAATCGCTTTGACGACGATATGCCCGTCAAGGTGGTGCGCGAGGGCGCTGTCATCACCGTGCCGCGCCGCGATGTGGTGGTGGGCGATGTGGTGCTGCTGGAGTCGGGCGATGAAGTGCCCGCTGATGGCATTCTCGTGGATAGCCTATTTCTCGCCGTCAATGAGAGCACTCTCACCGGAGAGCCTCAGGTGCATAAGTCGCACCACCCCGACGAAGCCAAAGCCGATGCCACATATCCCACCAATATGGTGCTGCGAGGCACCACCGTGGTCGATGGCCGCGCCACCATGGTGGTCAGCGCCGTCGGCGATAACACCGAGCACGGACATGTCTTCCGCGATGCCCAGATTGACACCGGAGTCAAGACGCCGCTGACTATGCAGTTTGAGCGCCTGGGGCGCGTCATCTCGATAGGTAGCTACATCGTGGGCGCGCTGATTATAGTGGGGCGCTGTATGGTGCACGACTGGAGCGCCGATGCGGTGACCACGATAGACTTCTGCCTCAAGACCATTATGCTGGCGGTGACGCTGATAGTGGTATCTGTGCCGGAAGGCCTGCCTATGAGTGTCACGCTGAGTCTGGCGCTAAGTATGCGCCGCATGCTTGCCACCAACAATTTGGTGCGTAAGCTCCACGCCTGCGAGACCATGGGCGCCACCACCGTCATCTGCACCGATAAGACCGGCACGCTCACCCAAAACCGCATGAGTGTGGCGGCTACCTCATTTGACGAAGCCATATCGCCGGCGTTGCTCGCCGAGGCCATCGCCGTCAACACCACGGCGCATATCACCCCCGATGCCGCCGGCAACATCACCTTTGTGGGCAATCCCACCGAGGGGGCGCTGCTGTCGTGGCTGCGTGAGCGGGGCTACGATTACAAGACACTGCGCGAGGAGGCGCCGCAGCTGCAACAGCTGCCTTTCTCCACCCGATATAAGTTTATGGCCACTCTGGTGCGCTCGGCGGTGTGCCCCGGCGCCACAATATTATATATAAAAGGCGCGCCGGAGATTGTCAAAGCCATGTGTGAGGGCAGCACGGTGCCCGACGATGTCAACGATATGCTGACACAATATCAGCACCACGCTTACCGCACTCTCGCCTTTGCATATGCCGTCATTCCCGCCGATGCCGAGGTGGCTGACCTTTGCCGCCTCACCATCGCGCCTCCTGACTATCCGCTCTCCTTCATGGGCATCTGCGGCATCGCCGACCCGGTGCGCGCTGATGTGCCGGCAGCCATCAAAGAGTGTATCGATGCCGGCATAAAGGTGACCATCGTCACCGGCGACACCCCCGGCACGGCTGCCGAGGTGGGGCGTCAGGTGGGGCTGGACTGCACCGGCGATGATGCTTTCATCTCCGGACCCGAATTTGCGGCGCTCAGCGACGCCGAGGCCGAGCGGCGTGCCGCCGGCATCAGGATTATGTCGCGCGCACGTCCCGACGACAAGCTGCGCCTGGTGAATATGCTGCAACGCCGCAGCCATGTGGTGGCGGTGACCGGAGACGGCACCAATGATGCGCCGGCACTCAATGCCGCCCAAGTGGGATTGGCCATGGGCGATGGCACTGCCGTGGCAAAGGAGGCAGGCGACATCATCATTCTCGACAACTCCTTCGCCTCGATATCCAAGGCCGTGATGTGGGGGCGCTCGCTGTATCAGAACATACAGCGCTTTATCCTCTTCCAGCTCACCGTCAATGTGGTGGCGTGTCTGGTAGTGGCCATCGGCGCTTTTGTCGGCGCAGAGTCGCCGCTGACCGTCACGCAGATGCTGTGGGTCAATCTCATCATGGACACCTTTGCCGCGCTGGCGCTCGCCTCGTTGCCGCCGAGCCGCTCGGTGATGCGGCGCAAGCCTCGCGCCGCCGGCGACTTCATCATCACCGGAGCAATGGCGCGTTTTATCATCGGTGTGGGATTGCTCTTCACCGTGGTGTTGATGACGCTGCATTACCTCTTGGAGGAGCAGGGCGGCGGTGTGATTATCACGCCGCAGGGGCTCACGGTCTTTTTCACCGTATTCGTGTTTATGCAATTCTGGAACCTCTTCAACGCTCGCGCATTTGGCAGCGGTCGCAGCGCCTTTCACAATGCCGCTGACAGCAAAGTGTTTTTCAGCACGCTCACGGCCATCTTCCTGGGTCAGGTGCTGATAGTCTATCTCGGAGGTCCCATGTTCAATGTAGTGCCCATACCATTTGCCACGTTCATGGCTATTTTCGGCCTCACCTCTCCGATTATGCTCATCCCTGAAGCAATAAAGTTGGTGAAGAAAAGCCGCGGATAGGTGTTTTTTTACTAAATTTGCACACAAAAAAATCACAGACCCCACCTATGGATATAAAGCAAACCATGCGCAGCATATTGCAGGCCGAGAGCGCTGCCATAGCGCAGATACCGGTGACTGACGCCTACGCCGATGCCGTGACGCTGATGGTAGAGCACGTGCATCATCGCCACGGCAAGGTAGTGGCTGCCGGCATGGGCAAGGCCGGGCAGATAGCGATGAACATTGCCACCACGCTCGCCTCGACGGGCACTCCGGCCGTGACATTGCACCCCGGCGAGGCTCAGCATGGCGACTTGGGCATCCTCCAGCCCGACGATGTGATGCTGTTAGTGTCAAACTCGGGCAAGACGCGCGAGATAATAGAGCTGGTGGCCTTGGCTCGCGGTTTGTATCCCGAGGTGCCTTGCATTGTGATTACGGGGCAGCCCGACAGCCCGCTCGCCGAGACGGCTCAGGTGGTGCTCCCTACGGCGCCCGCCCCTGAGGTGTGTCCCTTGGGACTTACACCCACCACGTCAACCACGATGATGACGGTGATTGGCGATGTGCTCGTGGTGGCGATGATGCAAGCCATAGGCTTCACCCGTGCCGACTATGCCAAGCGCCATCATGGCGGATATCTCGGCCATCTCGCTGCCACTGACGACACTAAATAAACTCTACATTGCAACACCTTACAATTAACAATACAACAACTGATACTCCCTTGAAAAAGATAATATGCATAGGCGAATGTGGCCTCGACATCATCTTTGCCGGCGGCGCTCCCGTGGCTACCACGCTGAGCGGGCGCGTGGCTCACGTTGCCATGTTGCTGGCTCGCATGGGCCTGCCCGTACTGATGGCCTCGGAGGCTGCCGCTGACCCCGTGGGTGATGAGGTGGTGGGGCGTCTCGCCGCCGCCGGCGTCGATACCGCTATCATTGACCGCTTTGTGGAGGGCCGCACCCCGGTCACCATCTACACTGCGGCCGCCGACACCGCCGCCGTGGCCACCCGCTATGAGGACTATCGCGATGAGTGCTTCGACATAGTGTGGCCGCGCGTCGATGAGGCCGACATCATCGTGGTGGGCGACTACTACGCCATTGACCCGCGTATGCGCCGCCGCATGGCGCAATTTCTCAGCCACTGCGCCGAGCGCAAGGCGCTCGTGGTATATCTCCCCGGATATATGATGCAGCAAGAGCCGCGCATCACTCGCGTTATGCCAGCAATCCTTGACAACCTTGAAGTCGCCGACATCGTAGTCACACGCAGCGCTGACCTCAAGCAGGTGTT